>JAIRYV010000106.1 GCA_031267685.1 Treponema sp. | reverse complement strand
TTCCTCGCTCAGGGAAGTGCCTATTCCTCGACCAGGGAAGCGCCTATTCCTCGCTCAGGGAAGCGACAATTCCTCGCTCAGGGAAGAGCCTATTCGAAGACCACGGAAGAGACGAAACCACGGACAGGGTAGCGACACTTCCTCGCTCAGGGAAGCGACACTTCCTCGACCAGGGAAGCGACTATTCCTCGACCAGGGAAGCGACACTTCCTCGACCAGGGAAGCGTCTATTCCTCGACCAGGGAAGCGACACTTCCTCGCTCAGGGAAGCGTCTATTCCTCGACCAGGGAAGCGCCTATTCCTCGACCAGGGAAGCGCCTATTCCTCGCCCAGGGAAGCGTTAAAGCGGAGTCCCTGCCTTGACTCGCCAGTGCAAAGACTGGAGCGGGCTGGGGGCAAGCCTCACGTAAGAACAGGCTTGAGTGGCTATGGCTTGACCAGAATAAGCCATCGGCCAAAATGGTACTAAAGATACTACACGACAACTATCACTATAAGGGGCGCTATTTTCACACCCGTTTCATTAAAACAATATCCTTGCGGATATCGAAACAAAAAAACCTTGCCCTATATTCCCGCCATATTCTGAAGCACTTAATCCGCCATACTCGATTAGTTCTTCATAGCTTCTTTCGCTATAGCCTTCTTTGCCGTTAAACGTCCAGCCACCGCTTATTTCAACAAGACTAAATAAGCGGATTGTTCCATAGAGCGCATTATAATTTATTCCGTAACTCATGCCATCAGCAGACATTGTTTTATTAGTATCGTTCTTCATGCCAATGCCAAGTCCAAACAATTCAGCGGAGGGATTGCTATTTCTAAAAGACCTGTACCAAAACGATATATCATATTCAGGATAACCGATTCTTGCTGTCAAACAGAATGGACTTTTAGGCGCTATTGTCAAGGCAGGTGCAGGGGTAAAACTAAAATCAATCCACTCATACTTCCAACTCAGGTTCATTGACGGTATGGGCCACAATATCCAGGAGATGCCATTGCTCAATTGAACTCCAATATCCATAACAATTACATTGAGTCCAAGGGTCATTGAGAAATGCGTCCCTTGTATTACATTATAGGAATAGCCCGCAAAACCCATAATCGTATTCAGGCCGCCGTATATCGGTTTATCAGTTCTGGCTAAAAAAGCGCCGAGTATCGAATGTCGCCGGATTTTTTGAGTGATAAACGCAGAGGCAGTATGATGAAGCGCGGGAAAATCAGACCGTATATCTCCCATGATTTGTGGACTATAAGACAATGACGCTGTAAATGATCTGTCCTGTTCAGCCGGATTAAACCGGATAATAGTCAAACTCGCAAGAGGATTATGAATCTGTATATCGTCAAACGAAATCAATGTATATGACACATTAGGTATATAAACCATTCGTTCCAATGAAGGCGTTTCTTTTTCTCTGGTCTCCTGTTTATTTTCAGTAAAGGACGGAGCCGCCTGACCATAAGTGCAGGCTGCGCTAAAAGAAATAAGCGCAGCCACGAGTAAAGTGTTTGATCGCATATTAACCTTCCAAAGGCGCGGGTATCGGCGCGGTTTCTGCTTCTCTTATATACTGCTCGGCAACGTAGGGCAGTATAATGCCTAATTCAGCCATTCGCAATGCCGCTGCCTTCACCTTGTCAACGTAGTCCTGGTGGGACGGATACAGTTTCAGTAATTGTTTTGCCGTAAACGGTGTTATCTTTGCGCCTAAACCTTGCATAAGGCTAATATCATATTTGGCGATGGGGACTTCAATCTCCGGCAGACGGACGCCTCCTTTCGCGTTTCCGTATGCATCCTTCCAATAGCCAAACAGTATATTTATTGTCGCAAGCGGCGGAATTTTAGGCGGCTGTGTTCCGTCATCGATCCATTTGGTGATTAACACCAGCGCAGCTTCGTAAATGTAGGGCCACTCAACCGCCCTCAGCGCATCCGCCGGAGCACTAAAAGCCGTGCTTGTTATCCTGTCTCGTTCCAGCTTTTGACTTGTTATTGCCATAGAACGGGGCGGAAAATGCGCTGCTCCAGCCACCTGCCACGAACAGATGCTTTCAGTGTCCCTCTGGGCAAGGCCGCCGAGTGCGCTGGATTCGGTCTGCGTGTTGATGATAAAAACTTTACAGTTAATGTCTTCACGGGCTTTTGATAAAACAGTACGGACTTTTGTCTCGCCGTTTTCTTTAATATGCGCCATAGCGCGGTCAAAGTCCGTGCCGCGCCCAGAGTTTACGATGATCGCAATCGCGTCAAACGTATGTTCAATCGTCTGAACGCCATTAGCATAGCTTAAAACCCGGCTTCCTGACTGCGAAGCGCCTGCCGCAAACACTTTTTGTACATCAAGCCCTCCCATCGGATCAATTCCCTCTTTTGGACGGTCTTTGCCAATAGCGCGGGCAGCTTGCGTAAAAATATCGTAACTTAATCCATCGTGAGGGATGTTTAAACTGTCGTAACGCTCGCCATCCCAGTGAATAAGTCCCTGGGGATTTTCCTCAAAGCCGTAGACACCGTTCATCTGTGCTGAAACAGAGACATACGCAAAGCCTTCGTTATAGAGTCCGGGCGAATCTAAAAGCGATATTTCAAATCCAGCGGAGACATTGGCCCATTCAACAACGACTATGCCGTTAAACTTTGCGCTTTCAGCAGGGCGGCGCACGAGAATGCGGGTTTTGTACGGTGCCGTGCTTATTGCTTCAAGGGACCATTTTCCGTCTTTTGTCAGTTTATCCAAAGGCTGATAATGCTGTGCTATTCCCTCAATAAAATATTCTTCCTCAATGTAGCCAATATCGCTGATGTTGCCGAAATAGGCGCCAAAGGGCCAGTCGTGTTTGCCGCCTTGTATTGGCCCGGTTATAATAAAGCCGCCGCGTGTAGTCGCGCCATCAACCAGCTGGGCATGATGCTCAGGCGCGATCTTGTTTGATAGATTGCTGCAAGAGGCTAACACAAAGGCTGCTAATAAAAACGATGAAATCCGATTCATAAAAACTCCTTTGCACGCTTTGTGCGTGCGCGGTCTTTTCCGCTATGTGTTGAAAAGGGATGTTCAACCGTACAAGCGGGTTACATCCTCATTATGGCGAAACACGCCATCTTTGCGCTGTCATCGGGTTTGAATCGAATTATGTCTTTGAGAGGTGTTGTGTGAATAACAACTTGCGAATATATAGCCTTTTTGGTAAGAGATTACTACGGTAAGCAAACAGAGTTCCGGTAGACATCTGGCGTTTCATCAAGTCCATAATAAGATTCTATCAGGCTGTAAAAAGAATAGCAAGTTGTTTAAGACAAGTGATACACAAGAACATGAAACAAAAAGGTTGTCTTGACAGTCACGCGATTGCGTTGTAAACAAAACTATGAATGTTAATGGAAAACATTATCGGACGATCTGGCTCAATGATGATGGCTCGGTACGGATTATCAATCAAGCGGCGTTGCCGCACTGCTTTGAGCTTCTTGACTTACACACTGTTGAAGATGTTCGGCGGGCAATCAAAGATATGTATGTTCGGGGTGCAGGGCTGATTGGCGCGTGCGCTGCCTTTGGTATGTATCTCGCGGCGCTTGAAGCGCGACCAGCATCCTTTGTGCAAGACCTTGTTGCCGCTGCTTGCCTGCTGAAAAGTACGCGTCCTACAGCCAGCAACTTGGCGTGGGCCGTTGATCGTATGCTCTTGTCGTTGGGCGTTAATGATAAGGACGGTGTCAGAGACATTGAGCGACTGAGGGCACGCGCGCGTGCCATTGCTCAGCAAATTGCCGATGAGGATGCTGACGCCTGTAAACGCATTGGCGAGCATGGCCTGTCGCTGATCAAGGCAATCGCCACTAGAAAAAACGGCGTGCCGGTCAATATCCTCACGCACTGTAACGCTGGCTGGCTTGCTTTTGTTGACTATGGCTCGGCGTTGGCGCCTGTGTACGCGGCGTTTGACAGCGGCGTCGCTGTCCATGTCTGGGTTGGCGAGACCCGTCCGCGTAACCAGGGCGCCAATCTCACGGCTTGGGAACTGGGTCAGCATGGCGTTTCCCACGACCTCATCGTTGACAACGCCGGCGGCTATCTCATGCAGAACAAGATGGTTGACCTCGTGATCACCGGTGCAGATCGTGTAACACGGCGTGGCGACGCGGCGAACAAGATTGGTACCTATCTCAAGGCTATTGCGGCAAAAGAAAACAAAGTTCCTTTCTATGTGGCTCTGCCCTCGTCAACGCTTGATTTTGCGATGGACGATGGTATTGCTGAGATTCCGATTGAAGAACGCGGAGGCGATGAGGTGTGTTACATCACTGGCAAAACTGCTGGCGGCGCTATCGAGACAGTGCGAATCTGTCCCGACGCTACGTCCGCACGGAATTGGGGCTTTGATGTTACACCAGCGCGTTATATCACCGGCCTAATAAGCGAGCGTGGCATCTGCGCTGCTGAAGCCACGGCTCTTGCGGCGCTATACCCGGAGCGCACGAAGTATTAATATAGGTATTAATCTCAATACGCGATAATAACAAGGAGAAAGATATGGCAATCATTGGCGTTATTGGCGGGAGTGGTCTTGATAATCCTGACATTTTATTAAACCCACACGATGAAACGGTTGAGACCCCTTATGGCAAGCCGTCATCGGCGTTGAAGCGCGGGTCTATTGGCGGCGTTGAGGTGGCCTTACTGGCGCGGCATGGGCGGGAACACACGATACCGCCGACTCAGGTGAACTATCGCGCCAATATCGTGGCGCTCAAAGCCGCCGGGTGTACCCACATCGTGGCGACCACGGCGGTTGGCTCTTTGCGCGAAGAGATTGGACGCGGTGACATCGTTATTGTTGACCAGTTCATCGACTTCACCAAGCAGCGGAAGATGACGTTTTACGAGACCTTTGCCCCTCACGCGCCGGTTCACTGCGCAATGGCGGAGCCTTACGATAGTCGTCTGAGGCAATTATTCGTCTCCGAGTGCGAGGCGTTGAGTTACCGTTATCACAAGCGTGGTACGGTCATAACCATTGAGGGGCCACGTTTTTCCACGCGTGCTGAGTCGCTGATATTCCGGCAATGGGGCGCGGACATTATCAACATGAGTATCGCTACTGAAACCGCCCTGGCAAACGAAGCCGACATCCCATACGCGGCGCTCGCCATGGCTACCGACTATGATAGTTGGAAAAACGACGAAGAGCCGGTAACTTGGGAAGCGGTTGCCACTATTTTTGCTAAAAACGCGGCACGGATAACGACTTTGCTCACCAGAATCATCCCAAAGATTTGAGACGGACTTGCGTGGGAAGCTACTACCTACCTAAAGAGTCACCGCCCCTGAGGGAGTCTGAAGGGGCGGGACACTGTGTTTAATGATGTAGCACAAACACGACCCGTTCCAGAACCTTTGTGCGGTCAAACGGTTTTAAGATATAACTTTTTGCGCCGGTCTGAATGCATTTTCTTACGACATCTTCCTTGCCCAAAGCGCTGGCCATAATCACTTTCGCATTTTTATCATAGGCCATGATCTGTTCCAGAGCCGTAACCCCGTCCATTACTGGCATGGTAATGTCCAGTGTAACCAAATCAGGGGACAGTTCCTTATAACTCTCCACCGCCTGCGCTCCATTGGTTGTAGTAGCGACAACTTCGAACTTTTCCGAGGTAAATATCTGTCCAAGCTGTTTAGCTATGAACAGTGAATCATCGGCAAGCAAGACCCGAAAGGGCGTTCCGTCTTCTTTTAACCCCAGAGGGATTTTCTCATCTATCATAGAAGTAAAGCTCCTTAGTAAATAGAGTACCTGTTACCATGCGGTACAGGTACTATGTTTTTAACAATATCGGTTTTTATCCCAAATTACATCTGGGTCAATGTGTCGCAGATCAGTAGCACAAGTAACGGCCATTGCCCAGTTCAGCTCGTTGGTCATACTGGCGATGGTTTTGCGGACGCCTTCCGCGCCCTCTTCACCCAGCGGTCCCATAAGCACCCGTCCAGCGGATACTGCGGTGGCGCCCAAGGCGATAGCTTTGAAGGCATCCATACCACGTCTAATCTCGCAGTCAACAAAGATGGGGATATTGTGGTTGATCCGTCGCGCTATTGTCGGCAATATCCGCAGAGGCGGCACAGCGTAGTCCATCAGACCATGATGATGTGATATTACAACACCCCTGACTCCAGCGTCAAGGCACTTCTGGGCATCCTGCTCACTGAGAACGCCTTTGACGATAAAGGGTAACGACGTGGCTTTGACAAAAGCCCTGATGTCGTCGATAGTCTTCGGAGACATAGGAAGCTTCAATACAGAGCCGCGCTCGTTTTTACTGCCAAACTGGTGGTCTATGTCCATACCAACACCAATACAACCGCATTTCTGCGCGTGATCGATTTTCCTGAAGACATCACGATTATCCGCGTAGGGTTTGATGATCTTGATGGTCTTTGCGCCAGTGGCGCAAATAGCCTCAAGCTCCTTCTCATCGCCCATACCACACCACATAACGCCACCAGCCGCGAGCATTCCTTTAGCAGCCTCGACCATACCTTGTGGGCGCGTCTTGTCAAGGTGCGACAGCGCCGCCATCATGATCGGCGTTTCAAAGACATGCCCATATAGCTCGAATCGTGTTGATGGTTCCACCGCATCAATATGCCGCATTTCCACTAGCAATGAATCAAGGTAAGCGCGGGTGATTGTACTTGAATCGCCCGCTTTTATCGCGCTGGGTATTTCACCCATATTGAACCTCCATCATTATTCTGTCAGTAATCCCCTGTTTAAAGGCAGAGGCTTACAGCTTGTACCAATCGCTCGGCTTGCTCTACAAGGTTTCTGCTTCTTCCTGTTGCCGGAATTCCCACGGCGGTTTCACCTTTGTTACAAAGAGCCAAAGCCTCCATGTCCACAGACGTTAATTCCCCGCACTACGCGGGTAGGAGATATACTAAGCTATCTTTATCTCAATGTCAACAAGAGCTTTCCTATCCCATCTTTTGCCGTTGTGCCGCCTTCCCAAGCCACGCCTATGCTGCGCTATACGCGGGTAACCATACTGATTCCGCAATCTCCCAAGCGAAAGAGTATGCCGGCGCTCCGCTATCCAGCGGGCTGAGGCTCATGTTTGCCAGCATTGCAGCCCGAAACGGGGGGACAGCCAGCTCTGGCAAGATGGACTGTCGCGTAAGCGCCTCATCGCCCGGCCCCAGAAGCGCGGCGCAGAGAATCAGGCGGGGAAAGCGATACAACGTCGCGTCAGCAGGAAACGTTTCAGGCGAGGGAATCGGCGTGTCCAGCAAGGGGCCGAACAGAGTCAGAGTGGGCGAGGGGCAAGACACGGTTTGTAGGGACAGCGCCCGCAGTTTTCCATCCTGACTTCTGGCGCTGAGGTTCCGCTGGCTTAGAGCAAGGGTTTTGAGATCGTTCCGGGAATAGGCGTGGGAAACAAGCGCAAGTGGTGCTACATTGGGGAAGGAATACGCGCCCGCAAAACCAGCGCTAAAAAGTTTGCGACTGTATGGCTCAAGCGTCTGTGCACTATCTCGATGAGGGATAAGCACAACAAAATGGAACGGACCGGCTTGCGATAATGTCATAGATACATTATAATAAAAAACATGATGAAATATAAGACTCAACTGCTTGTTGATCGCTTTACTAAGATACTGTCGGCGTGGTCCGGTGTGGAATGTGTGTCTCTTAATGAGACCGCGTTAGTTGACACCCTTCACCCTTACTTTGCGCTCATCTTTGATGTATTTTATGCCAGCCCCATCCCAGCTATTGAGGAACGACGTCGCCTGTTTGAGGAAGGCGCGATAGCGTTTGAATCCCAACCGAATAAAGACCGTTTTCTTGTTGGAGAGATTCCGGTGCGCTTAGAATACAAGTCAACCGAGAAGCTCGATGAGCTTGTGTCCATCGCTGACTCGAAATACGAGTCTTTATGGCTCATCAAGGATTCCGGAACCTACGGCTTCTACCGTTTAACCCACGGGGATATTCTCTTCAAGCGGAGCGATTGGATTACAACAGTACGGAATCGGCTGTCAGTGCTTGATCAGTTTTTTTGGGACCAGATGCGCGCTTCCAATCAGTCAAAAATGGAACACCTCCTGAATGATCTGGGGGCTGCATTGTTTGAAGAGGATGACTTCTACTACCTCATTTCCGAGTCGCTGTTTATCAAGACTGTCTGTCTCACCCTGTTTTGTATAAACCATCGTTTTGAGCCGTCCCATCGCGCCTATTACAAGCAGATGCTGAAGCTGCCAGTATTG
This sequence comes from Treponema sp., assembly GCA_031267685.1. Lineage (GTDB taxonomy): Bacteria > Spirochaetota > Spirochaetia > Treponematales > Breznakiellaceae > JAIRMT01. The sequence goes on along the minus strand of JAIRYV010000106.1, from coordinate 15,089 downwards.
CCTGATGGGTTCCACGCCCAGTTTGACAGCTTCCTCCGTTCTGATGTGGAAATGACCAGAACGCGCAAGTATACGCTGGCGCAGGTTATCGCGCGAAGCATAATCAATCTATAGATTATGGTTACCATAAACTTCTGCGCCGCAGGCTGCGGTCGCATGGCCTTGAGTGGTTCCAAACTCTGTATAGTTCACGCGGCTGACCCTGATGCGGAAATTACGCACATTGTGAACATGATTCAGGAACAGCAAACCATTACAGACCTCGTTGCCGGAGGTGGGCGTTTCAAGAACATAGACTTTTCTAACAGGCATTTTTATGGCTGCACTTTCAAGGGCGCTTCATTTACCGGCTGTGTTTTTACCGGTGTGCGTATGCGTATGGTCTTCTTTGATTTTGCCGAATTTTTCGATTGCGATTTTACCGGAAGCGATCTGCAATTCCTTTCTTTCGCAGGTGCGGTTATGCAGAACTGCATCTTTGAGAAAGTCGAGGCGCTTCATCTGAATTTTGGCGGCGCGACCATCACGAACAGCCAGTTTAAATCGTCCAATCTGTACAATAGCCGTTTTATTAACGCGAGTATCCTGTTCTCAAATTTTATTGATTGTAACCTGCAACGAGTCAATTTTATCAAAGCCCATCTGGAAGAAGTATCTTTCAAGTCATCCAACAACGCCGAAGCCGTGTTTGATTTCAGCCCAGTGGAGCTAAAATGAAACTGTTCTTTCACTATTCCGCGCTCGGTTATAGTAACTCTTACATACTGGGTAATGAGGCGGGTGAGGCTATCCTCATCGACCCCAGCCACATGGCCAAGGCAATACTCAATTTTATTGAGGATAACAACTATCATCTGCGGGCTATACTTGTTACCCATGATCACAAGAACCACGTTCAGGGGCTGCGAACCCTGAAACGGATATACAACGCCGAGCTATACGCGATCAATCACGTTATCATGGCACACGAGGCCACACTGATACGCGACGGTGAAACACTTCACATTGATTCATTCGCAGTTGAGGTGATTTCCGTCCCGGGACATTCCCCTGACTCCGTAGTTTTTAAAATCGGACATATACTTTTTACCGGCGACGCCCTTTCCGCTGGTCTGATCGGCAAAACAGCCAGTAACTATGGCGACGCGACCGAGCTTGCTGCCCTGCGAAGCAAACTGTTTTCCCTGCCGTATGATTGCATGGTGTTTCCTGGACATGGCCCACCCACATCACTGGAATCCGAGTGTCGTTTTAACGCCGGTATCCAGATATACGAAGAAAAGCGCCGTAAAGGCTTTGGCGTCCCCAACGCTCTTTTTATTGAGCGATGAGGACTACTGTGTAGCTCAACACCTGAACTGCGTGGAAATGCAGAGCGAACGCAGGAGTTTGAGCGCTGCACCCGCCTCCACGAGTGCAGCATTACTCACACCCCCTTCAAGGCTGATACCCGCGTCATAGCCCATGGTCTGGAGAAGCTGGAAAAAACATCCATAATCCTCACCATCGCCTTCACGCGGCAATAGGCGTCCCTGTTTCGCGGCAATATGCACATGACGTAGTTCGTCGCCTGCCCTTGTGATAACTGCCAGGTCTTCATCTTCCTTACGCATGTGGAAGTAGTCAGCGAGTAGTTTGATGTGGGCAAGGTTCAGCTCCTGAACCAGAGCAAGACCCTCGCCAACACTGGTGATGAAGTTACTCTCCGCAGAATTGAGCGGCTCAATCACAATGGTAAGCCCCAGGGGGGCGGCTAGATTCTCAAGGTTATGGAGCAGTTCACTGAACTGCTTCCGCCCAGCTTCGTAAGGAAAGCCCGCAGGCAGATTCTTTGCGCCGGAGCTTCCTAGCACAATGATCTTGACGCCCAGGGACGAGGCCCATTCACACGCCTCTTTTGCATACTCAAGCGCCAGGTCCAACTTTGCCTCCGGGCCAGTCAAGCGTACCCTCGCCGGAAAGAAGTTGTTACACGCCAGGGCTGGAATACCTCCAGCCTCTACCGCTTTGGTCAGCTCCACTCGTTGAGCGTCCGTGGCGCTCATCATCTGAGCCAGCGGAAGTTCTAGGTAATCAAAACCAAGCTCCGCTATCATAGGGATAATCGTAACGCCTGTTTTTGCCTCGTCCTTTGCCAAAGGACCCAAACAGCAACCAATCTTCATATTTATACCTCCACGCTTATAATAGCATATATTAGAGTTATGGAACCGGAAACTTCCCATATTTTGAAGTTTATGCTATCATTGATACATCGGAGGAAGGAAACAGATGGAATACAAGGAATATGCCGCTATTGCGACTATCATTAGGGGACTGTTTATCAACACAGCGGGGTATCCCTGGGTTGTTATACATGAGCGTTGTGAACGCGCTGAGGAGACCGTGCCGGCTGACGCGCTTGTGGTTGATATCTCCCCGTCCATGCAGGATGGTGTTCTGGACGAAGAGGCTGCGGCAAAGATTTTTCAGGAAGCCTGCACTGCCTGGGAATTCGACAAAGCTCCCAGTGGTGTGGAAGCGGCCATGAAGCAGGAGGCGGCGAAAAAGGAGCCGTCTTGCATTGTACTAAAACGTGACGCTGAGAATACCATCGGTGCTATTGAGGCATTCTACTGGATCGATAAAGACATTGACGCCGCACGAAAACGCATGTATGGCAAAACAGCCTCCATGCTTGCAGGAAAAGTTCCCCAAAGCCATCAGCTGCTGACTGAACCGAAACTTGACGCAGCCTCTCGCGCTGACGTTGTACAGCACAAAATAGCCCTGCTTGTGGGGGACATACGAAACTCGGCGAGCATTGCGCGAAGCCTTGCCTGCTCCGGCGCATTGGTCTTCATCGCAGACGCTAATCTGGAAACAGCGCAGCAACTCGCCAACGACATCAACACTAACCTAAGGCGGACAGCGGTCATTCCGGTTCAGGTGAACCATACCGATGAAGCTTCGGTTGAGGCCCTGTTCAACACCATAGCAGAAACCGCCGGTGGCCTAGACATCTGTATCTGTGCTGAAAACACGCTTGAGCAGGGAAATCTGCTTGAGCGGAGTCTTGAAGAGTTTAAAACGCGCAATACTACGTTTTTCCTCATAGCCAAATACGCGGGGCTTCTATTCAGACGCCAGTTTCGTACCGCGCCATCATGGATAACCGATATTATTCGGATTAGCGAGTATTTTTACAGCGAGAATCAGGAAGGACTGGGGCTGACTGTGAGCATTGCGCTGGAACTGATCAAGTACAACATAAAGGTAAACACGATCTGCCCAAGTAACGACTTTGATCACCCCTTCTGGACAGACCCTGAAACTGGCCTTTTCGTGCAGCACCTCAAAGCTGGCAAGGCTCCCGGCACAAGGTCTATCGCTGAAGTAAAAGCCTACTATGAGGCAAGAGTTCCGATGAAGCGCTCATGTACCGTGCTAGACGTAATGCGTGCGGTTTACTATGTCATTGAGCAGAATTACGAGACTGGTCAGACCCTGTCGGTCTCCGGCGGAAAGAAGGTGTTATGAACACTGCCGTAAAAGCCAAGCCCGTGCGTTTTACCGCTCGGTCAAGGCAGCGGCTAAGGATACCCCCGTGCGAAGACCATCTACGAGGAACTGAAAACCCGCTTCCCCAGTATCGGCAGGCACGAGGGCGCTTCTCACCCGCACGCTTCCGCGTCAGTTTAGCCGGATTCTTCCAAAAGTCCCTGTACACTATCAGAGCTACAGGAATGGAAACCGCTATACTGCCCGCTGGCTTACCATGTGTGCCACACATGAAGCTGTAGGTCACGTTTTGCTTTTGGCATGGGTTACTGATAAGGCAATCTGCTGTTGCAGTTCCTTTGACACAATAACGTCGTGACCCGTGAAGGACATGGCAAGAGCCCCGCGCCGGAGCAGAGCCTTGCCACTGTCAGTGATGGTGCGCTCCGCAAAGGCTTTGGTGTGGATGATCAGGTTCGGATCACCAAAGCCAAGCCAGCCATGAACCGCAGGAATACGATGGCTCACATTGCCCATGTCAATAGAGCCGCCTACTTCACCCGGCAATACGGTTTCGCCCAGATCGCGCAGGTGCTTGTTATACACAGCGGACAGAGCTTGATTGGTTACCATGTCAGCATAGGCTGTCTGAAACGGCTTTATGGTAAGCGTCGCGCCAGTCATGCTTGCCGCGCCAACGGCACATTCTTTGAAACGCTCCACAGCCCGCGTGAGGTTTGCCATGTTTGCGGCGCGTATGTAGAAACGCGCCTCCGCATATGCAGGAACAATGTTCGGAGCCACACCCCCAGCGCTAATAATGCCGTGAAACTGCACATCACGGGTAACATGCTGACGAAGCGCATTCACCCCGTTGTAAAACAAAATCAGGGCGTCAAGAGCATTGATGCCTGCTTCCGGCGCCATTGAAGCATGAGCCGCCCGTCCTGTATAGCTCACGATGAGCGGGCGCAGCGCCATTGATGGGCCGCTCTCTCTGGTAACACCATTGGGGTGCGTCATAATCCCAACTGTCATGTCATCAAATACACCCTGATCAGCCATAGTAACCTTCGCACCAAGGGTTTCCTCAGCTGGTGTGCCAAATACCACGATCTTGCCGCCAATGCGATCCACAACCGCCTGTAAACCAAAGGCCGCGCCAAGCGACATGGTACAGATGAGGTTATGACCACAGCCATGACCAATATCCGGCAGAGCATCGTATTCGCAGAAGTAGGCAATGGCTGCCCCACGCTTGCCGCTGTCATACGTAGCACGGAAAGCAGTCGGAAAGCCACAGAACTTGTCGTCAATGATAAAACTGTGCGCTCCAAGGGTCTCGGTGAGAATTTTATGCGCCTTGTACTCCGCGTTCCCCAGCTCTGGATTCTCGTAAAGAAAATGGGCAATGACGAACAGATCATCCAACTCTTCATCAATCCTGTTTTGTATGGTGTTGTATACGTCCTGCATGGTAACTCACTGATTCTCATAGCTCTTGTAGAGAAAGCGCCGTATCTTTTGCTGAGCGTTCTTCTCAAACACTTCGCGGCGCAGGGTAAAGTCCATTATCTTCTTATAACCCACGAGCGTGCGATTCACGTTCTCGATCTCTTTTTTTATCAGACCATTGAGGAACTCGTCCGTGAGTTCTTGATTCGGGTAATCTTTACCCAGGGCATCGAAATTGGGAACCACCACCGCGAAAATCTGCTCGCCACCAAATTCCTTTTCTTTCCGTCCTACGATCAGAATCTCTCCAACCACAGACGACCCGCTAAAATGCCCCTCAATTTCCTCCGGGTAGATATTCTTGCCGCCGGAACTGACAATAAGGTTCTTCTTCCTGCCATTGATGTAGATAAAGCCATCCTTGTCCATGTAACCGAGGTCCCCGGTTTTGAGAAACCCGTCGTCAGTGAACATCTCCGCTGTAGCTTCGGGGTTTTCGTAGTAGCCAAGCATGATGGACGGGGACTTGACAACGATCTCGCCCATGCCCTCGTTATTCTTGTCAATGATCTTGACCTCAGTGTACTTAACGGGCAATCCAACCGAAGCGTTCCGCTTATGCCACGGCGTATTCACGCTGATAAGCGGACTGTTCTCGCTCATACCATAACCATGCACAATGTTAAAACCAAGCGAATCAAAGAAGTTGGCTGTCTTGATGCTGAGGGGGCCGCCACCCGCAACCATTATACGAAGCGATTCAAGACGCGCCTTCTTGCGGATAAACTTAAACACCTTCTGTCCAAACTTGAAGTTACCCTTATTAGCCTCTTTGAGGGCAATCTTCCGCAGAGCGTCCAAAACTACCCTTATAATAGAAGGAAGTTGCTGATACTTTAGGTCAATAGCAGCCATAACCTTGTCGTAGAGAAGCGGCACAGCAATGAGGAAGGTTCCACCAGCATCGTGGATGTCGTCAATAACCACCTGTCCAACGAGACGCTCGACAATGATGGTTCCCGCCCCACAGGAGAGCGGCGCCATGAACGAACAGGTCGTAGGGTAGGTGTGATGCAGGGGAAGCACGTTAATGAATATATCAGACGAGACAGCCCGCAGCGAACGTACCGCAGCATTGGCATTCGCAATGATGCCTTTGTGATGCAGGGTTACACCTTTAGCAAAACCAGTAGTGCCAGAGGTAAACACAATCGACACAGGATCATGTTCAGCAATCTCGCCCACACGAGGAAGCTTCTGTGAACCCGCGTTCTTACCAAACACTGGATATGCCTGCTTGCCCTGGTCGGTAAAGCATACGAATGTCTTGAGCAAAACTCGTTTTGCAGCCTCTTGTACTAAATCCTTCTTCCGCACGGAATAAAAAAACGCCTTCGCCTTGGTTATCTCAAGTATGTTAAGACACTCTTTTTCAGATACTAAGAAATCAACTGGTACAATGATCAGCCCAGCGATTGCCGCGCCAAGATAGGTCGCGATCCACTCAGGCCGGTTCTCGGCCCACAGTACAACCCGATCCCCCTTAACCAAACCCGCGGCAAGCAAGCCGCGTCCCACCCGCCGACTCTCCTCTGCCAGGCGCTTAAACGACCATTGAGTAAACTCTTTCTGCTTACCTGAACGATAATAGATAGCGGTCTTATCCTGCCATTGTTCTTCGATGGCGGCTAACCACGCACTGAAATTCGGATAGGGCATATCCGGCCAATCAGCAATATATTCTTTAGGGTCTAACATGATAGTAATAGGTTAAACAGATTTATAGATTTTGTCAAAACCATTTATAGGTATCGTTATCGTTGACACGGGGATCATTGATAATTTCCTCCAACCAAAGGTTTCATGCGGCCTCCCCTTGTTTGGTATTAAAGGTTACAGTCAGCGCCACTGCCCTATGTGTCTCTTCACACATGGTCTATGTGTCTCTTCACACATAGACTATGTGTCTCTTCACACATGGTCTATGTGTCTCTTCACACATAGACTATGTGTCTCTTCACACATAGTCTATACAGATATTGATATGGAAAATTGTCAGTATGAAAGATGGTCGCTCTATTCTTCGTTATGAAAATCACTGAGTAAGCCAACATTCATGAGTATACAATACCTTGAGAAGGGGCTTCTTTCTTAAAACCAGTTTTTGGTATAATGAATAAGTTCATTATAGACCTGTTCGGACTGCCCGAATAAGTGAACTACTATCTAAAAAGGAAGTAAGATGGCAAAGAGAGGAAAAGCCCTTATTGACCATGAGCGGTGTAAGGGTTGTTTGTTGTGTGTTCGCGCCTGTCCAATAAAGGTGCTGACAGTGGATACTGAGCCGAATGAGGGCGGCAGTTATCCCGCTAAAGTGATGTATGGCATGAAGTGCATTGCCTGTGGGAACTGTTTTGAGGTATGCCCCGATATGTGTATCGAGGTGTATGAGCTTGAAGAGGGGGAAGCATGAGCGAAAAGGTATTGATGAAGGGGAATGAGGCTATTGCAGAGGCAGCTATCAGGGCAGGCTGCGGGGCTTACTTTGGCTATCCTATCACGCCGCAGAACGAGATTGCAGCGTATATGGCTTTGTATATGCTTGATAAGGGGCGCGTGTTTATTCAGGCTGAGAGCGAAGTTGCGGCAATCAACATGGTGTATGGAGCATCAGCAGCTGGGGCGCGGGCTATGACGAGTTCTTCAAGTCCCGGTATCAGCCTCAAGCAGGAGGGTGTGTCATACGCAGCTGGGGCGGATATACCGTTGGTGCTGGTGAACGTGGTACGCGGCGGGCCAGGACTGGGTTCAATTGCTCCGGCGCAGAGCGATTACTTTCAATCAACGCGGGGCGGCGGCCACGGGGACTATCGTTGTATTGTACTTGCGCCCAAAAGCGTGCAGGAGTGCGCTGACTTTACCACTCTGGCATTTGACCTTGCGGACCAATACCGTATGCCAGTGATTGTGCTTGCTGATGGTATGATTGGACAGATGATGGAAGGTGTGGTGCTGCCGCCAGAACGCGACTTATCCTTGCTTCCCAAGCGGGATTGGACTGTAGGTAAGATGCAGTGCCGTGCAAGCCGGCACATCACCTCGCTTGCGCTGGTACCGGAGGAGCTTGAGGCAAAGACGCGGGCGCGTTTTCAGCGATATGAAGCTATAAAGGTGAAGGAAACGGCTTTTGAATATCGGGGAATCGCCACGCACTCTCTCCAATGTCAAGGGCGTGATGAGCGTGTTGAGCAGGCGGCGGCTATTGATGCGGCTCATGCGGACATCACGTTGGTTGCCTATGGCACGTCGGCGCGGGTGGCTCAGGGTGCAAAGAAGCTGGCGGAACAGGCTGGCTTAAAGGTGGCACTGTTCAGGCCCATCACTCTCTGGCCTTTCCCTTATGAAGCACTTGCCAGCATCGCCAAAACTGGCCGGCCTGTTTTAAGTGTGGAGATGAGCTTGGGTCAGCTTGTAGAAGACGTGAAGCTGGCCGTTCTGGGCAGCGCGCCAGTGCATCTGTTGGGACATTCCGGCGGGGTCATTCCCACTGAGGAAGAGGTCTTTGCCAAAGTGAAAGAAATTGTGAGGGTAAAAGCATGAAGCTACTGAAGAGATACCCGAAAAGCCTTTACGACGTGCCGACAAAGTATTGCGCAGGTTGTGGGCATGGGGTCATACACCGAATCATCACGGAGCTGATTGATGAAATGGGCTTACGGGAAAAGGCGATTATCACCAATCCGGTGGGCTGCGCGATCTGGGCTGACTTGTACTTTGACTTTGACTCAGTACAGCCGCCCCATGGGCGCACGCCAGCTGCCGCGACTGGCGTTAAGCGCGTTCTGCCCGATCATCTCGTGATCTGCTATCAGGGTGATGGCGACATGGCGGCTATTGGTACGGCGGAAATGATACACGCGGCAAACCGCGGCGAAAAGTTCACGACCATCTTTGTCAACAACGCGATCTACGGCATGACTGGCGGTCAGATGGCGCCAACCACGCTTGTTGGGCAGAAAGCCACCACTGCGCCTCACGGACGCGACCCGGATGCAGCCGGCATGGGCTATCCCATTCGCGTTTGCGAACTGCTTGCTACGCTTGAGGGCAGCCGCTACATAGCGCGGGGTGCGGTGAACAACGCGGTAAATGCCCGTAAAACCAAACAGTATATAAAGAAAGCGCTTGAAGCGCAGATGAGCGGCAAGGGTTTTACTATGGTTGAAGTTTTGTCCCAGTGTCCCACTAACTGGGGCATGGCTCCAGTCCAATCAGTCGAATGGCTTGAACAGAACATGATTCCAGTCTTCCCGTTGGGGGAAGTCAAGAACACGCTTGACGGAGGAAAGAAATGACAGAAAAATCATTTTTCGCTGGTTTTGGTGGTCAGGGGATCATCTCTCTGGGGCAAATCTGGGTATACTGTGCTATGAACGAGGGTAAGAACGTTACCTTCTTCCCTTTTTATGGTGCGGAGAAGCGCGGCGGCATTGCTCGCGCCAGTGTAGTGGTGTCAGACGAGGAAATTGACAGCCCGCTTGTTACCACGCCTGACTCGTGTCTGGTTATGAACGCTGATTCGTTACCGCTCTGTGAAGGGCTTTTGAAGCAGGGCGGCGTCATGTTGATTAACACGTCGCTCGTTAAGGACAAGTCCAAACGCAATGATCTCCGCGTCCATACGCTGGACATTACTGGTGTTGCTGAGCGTATTGGCAATGTGCGGTTTGCCAACATGGTTGCTCTGGGCGCGATGGCGCGGCTCACCGGAGCGCTATCGTTAAGCGATGTTGAACCGATTCTGAAAAAGTTTTTCCCGCCTGAGAAGCACAAGTTTGTACCTATGAATGTTCAGGCAATGAAGGCTGGCTATGACGCTGTGTCGTAGTTGCTAACAATGCGAGTGCCGGGTGAAGGTTGTTATAATACTTCCCCGGCAAACGCAGTTGTACAGTAACTATCCTAAGTGGGTGGTGCGATGATAAGCCGGTCCTGTATCAGTGCCTGATAGGTATCACGGTAACGAATGAGGCGGTCCTGCCCGTTGATGTCGATGAGGACTTCGGCGGGGCGGAGTCGGAGGTTGTAGTTGGACGCCATGCTGTAGCCATAAGCGCCGACATTTGCTATGCAGACCAGATCGCCCGGCGTGGGTAGGGGCAGTTCGCGGTTTCGCGCGAGAATGTCGCCACTTTCGCAGATGTTGCCAGTAATCGTAAGCTGGCGCTTTTGGGTGCTGGCTGTAAGAAACCATATATCATGCCAAGAGTCGTAGAGAATTGGACGCATCAGCATGTTAAAGCCGATGTCTGTTCCGACGTAGGTTTCGCCGAAGTTTTCTTTGACGCTATGAACCGTACCCAAGAGCGTTCCCGATTCTGCACAGATATAGCGTCCCGGCTCAACCATAATGGTGATTTCGCGCCCATACGTTGAGATAAAGTCCTGTATCATGCGGGTGAGTTTTTGTCCAAGCTCATCGAGATCAAGTCGCGCTTCGCCGTGGTAGGGAATGCCGAAGCCACCGCCCAGGTCAAGAAACGCGAGTTCAGGAAAGCCCGCCGCGACCTTAAAGAGGGTTGCGGCGGCTTGAAGATACTCGTTGCTTTGCAGAAAGAGCGAGCCAATGTGTTGATTGACACCGACTATGCTCAGACCGTAGCGTGTGGCGAGTTCCTGAACACGGTAAACATCCTTTGTTTCTATGCCAAACTTGCTCTTACCGCCAGTTACTACCTTGTGGCTGTGGCCCACACCCATACCCGGATTCAGCCGGAACGCCACGCGGCGTGAGAGTTTAGCTTTACCGTACTGCTCAAGCTGAGAGAGCGAATCGAGGCTTATCATAATGCCTCGCTCAGTGGCAAAACGTAGTTCCTCGATTGATACATTGTTAGGTATGAAAAAGATTTCGTCTGGCTGAAAGCCAGCTGCTGTTTCAGCTAGAATCTCTCCGGGAGACATGGCGTCAACATGGAGTCCCTCGCTACGGATGATTTTCAGCAACTCAATGTTTGTGTTTGCCTTTGCCGAATAGTTGGCGACAAAAAACGGCAAGGACACGAGGCTGCTTATTTCTCGGCAGCGTTCACGAACAAGCCTTTCGTCATACACGTAGAGGGGCGAGCCGTACTTTGAGACCAATACATAAGCCTGTTCAGGCGTGAGGCGTTCTGGCATGGCGTTGAGCTTACCGTAAGTGAGCTGCGCGGAGTATGGCGTCGGTTTTACGTCTCACGAGGGAGAGCGCTTCTGGGTTCTGTTTGACCGCCGCGATACAAGCCTCTTCGCTCTGCTTGTTGACGAACTGGAGCGCTCGGCCGTTCTGCTTTGCCGCAGCGAGGCAGATGTTCGCGTTTTGCTTTTTTACGAATTGCAGGGCCATGCCATTTTGTCGCACAGCCTCAAGGCAGAACTCTGGATGCTGCTTCTGGATGAACTGGAGCGCCATGCCGTTTTGCCGCACAGCCTCAAGGCAGAGATCGTGACGCTGTTTTTGAACAAACTCCAGTGCCATGCCGTTCTGTTTAATTGCTTCAAGGCAGAGGCTCGGCTTTTGTTTCTGCACGAACTGGAGTGCGAGACCATTCTGTTTAACTGCCTCAAAACATATATCGGAGCGCTGTTTCTGCACGAACTGGAGTGCGAGACTGTTCTGTTTAACCGCCGAAAGACAAATCTCAGCCGGCTGCTTTTCGATGTATTGCAAAGCCATGCCGTTTTCTGAAACTGCCAGCAGGCACAATTCCCGCGTCTTCCGTGTCAGATGGCGCAAGGCGAGGCCGTTTTGTTTAAGCGCCACACGGGTGATATCGGGACTGAGTTTTTTCACGAATTGCAGGGCGTCGCCTTCCTGCGCAACAGCCACCAAACAAATCTCCGGTGTCCGTTTCTTCACGAACTCCAGCGCCATGCCCTTCTGTTTAACAGCAGCAAGACAAATCTCTGGCGTTTGCTTCTTAACTTGCTCTAGTAAAAGGCCGTCGTACTTAACAGCCGCCAAACACACCTCTGGTGTCTGCTTTTTTACGAACTCAAGGGCGTTTCCGTTCTGTTGAACTGCGGCAAGCGCCAGTTCCGGCATCTGCTTCTGGATATTTTGCAATTTTTCCAGAACTAAGCCGTTTTGTCGCACTGCGGCGAGCCGTAGCTCAGGCGTGCGTAGAGAGACTGGCACATACTCCAGCGCCTTTCCATTTTGCTTAACAGCAGCAAGACAAATCTCCGCTGTGAGCGCATCTTCATCAATAAAACGTATGGCTAGACCGTTTTGCTTGACAGCCGCTAGACAGATATCCGGCTTTTGGTCATCAACAAACTCGATAGCCTCGCCGTTTTGTCTCACAGCGGCAAGACAAAGTTCCTTAGTTTGTATCTGCACCCACTCAAGCGCGAGGCCATCCTGTTTTACCTCTTCCAAACTGGCCAAATAGATAGCATCTTTATTCATAAATCGAAGGTCCTCCTGATTTAATTTTTGGGTATAGTACCACAATGATGAAAAAAATAAGATACCTTGACGTGGCTTTTAGCAAATAAACAGCGTTATAGGCAAGTCCCTGAATTGCCCCTTACTTTTCCGCATTTCCTTTCTTATATTAGAGCTATGGCTTCTTCTGTCATGCGGACTGCACCGCTGTCGCCGTATCATCTGGGTAAGGCGCGGGAACAGTACACGCTGTTCAATGTGTTTAACGCGTTGTCGTGGGCCTTCCTTATTGGGAACGTGATTACGCTTTTTGCTATGCGGCTTGATTTTTCGGCTACTGAGTTGGGCATACTCAACGCGCTAATGTATGTGGCGTTTTTCTTCCTGCCGCTTGGCAAGGTGCTGGCTAAACGCTTTTCCATCATTCGGATATTCAGTGTAGCTTGGATTTGCCGGGCTATTGGTATGATTCCCCTGCTCTTTATCCCCATACTGTTTGATGCGGGCTATCACAGCTTTGTTAAGTACCTTTTGCTGATTGGTGTGTTGCTGTTTCACGCAGCGCGGGGCATTGGCATGGTTGGCAACAATCCGGTGTTGAGTGCTATGGCGACTGGGCCGGATCGGGGAAGCTACATGACCCAGATTCAGGCGGTGAACAGTGCTGTGGGTATGTTTTGCGGCTTTATCATTGCGCTGGTGCTTGGCGATGAGCCTTCGCCCTGGGTTTATGCAGTGCTGATGGCGATTGGCATTGGAACCGGTATAGCAAGCGGGATACTGATGCGGGACTTGCCTGAACCGCCGTCTGAATCACGCAGCGAAGGTGTTGACTTGCTGACGCTGATGAGAAACGCGCTGACTGATGCCTCCATGCGCTATTTTATCGTGATTTTGTTCATCGTGGCGCTGGTGTCGGGTGTGTCCCGTGCTTTCATCATCGTATATAGCAAAGACCCGTTGGTATTCCATCAAGGCGCGGGCATGGTGTCGCTCTATTCGGTGTTTGGCGGGCTGGGTGTTTTGGTGATCCAGCTACTGATAAAGTTCCTCATTGACCGTATTGGGGCGAAGCCTATCTTTATTGTGTGTTCGATTATTGGCTTGATGGGTATGTTGCCGATTGTGTTTATTCCGGTTGGATTGACGCTGGGCGCGGAGAATCCGGGTGTGGAAGTGGTACTCCTCCTTTCTTTTCTTTTCTTTATCTTGAATTTTGGCTTTTTGGGTGCGGAAGGTCTTGCTCAGACCTATTTTTTGAACCTTGTGCCAGCGAAGATGATGCTTGATATGGGTATTCTGTACTTTTTCATCTTTGGTGTTGCTGGTGTACTTGGTTCTTTCCTTGCAGGCTTGTTTTTAGATGTGCTTGTTGCGCTTGGTTTCAGCAAGTTCATTGCGTTCAAGGCTCTATACATCATCCTGATTGCGCTGACGATAGTGGTGGTGTTTCTGCAACGCAAACTTGTATCCCTTGGCGCTTTGCCGTTCAGGAATGCGATTGAGGTGATCTTCTCGTTTCGGGACTTGCGGGCGATTTCACTTTTGGATCGTCTGCATAAAACAAAAGATAGTGAGGAAGAGGAAGAGATACTGGAGGCATTGCGCGATACGCCATCATCGCTTGCCATTAAGGAACTACTGGAACGGGCAAAGTCTCCCCGTCTGGCGATACGGCTGGAATCATTGCTGGCAATAGAGGCGCTGGAAACGCTCAACGAGGATGCGGAGCAGGCGCTTATAGCCGATATTATAAACCACCCCTATACTACGGCTTATCTTGCGGCCCGCATACTGGGAACCCATCACGTAGTCTCAGCCATACCGTTGTTACGGCAGAAGGCGTTTGCGGATGACTATATGCTGGCTGGAGAGGCGATAGTGGCGCTTGCCAAGCTTGAGGACATGGATTTTCGCCTTGAAATTGAGCGTCTCATTGCCAATACCAAGAATCCACGCCTGGAACTGATGGGTGTGGCTGCTTTTGGCATATATGCTTCGCCTGATTCGCTGTCAATACTGGTAGAGCTTCTGCGTGGCGCGGACCCACCTCCTTATTTGCGCGACGAGGTAGTCCTGGCAATGGCGAGTATTCTTGACATTGAGAACCAGTTTTACCCGCTTCTGGTACGTTTTCTTGATAATGAAAGCCTAGCCCCAATGCTGGCGTTAGATGAGGCTGAGTCAGCTCATGGCTTTTATCGTAGTACCCACAATTCTTGGTTCCAGAAACGTCGGTCTGAGCTTGCCCAATGTGGCGCGGCAGCAAAGGCGTTGGAGAGCGCGGTATCGGCGTGGATAGAGGCTGGCAATGGCGCGCCTCTGTCCCGCTGGATACTGGAACTGCCTGGCAATCTCACTGAACCCATAGTCCAGAGCATCATGGCGGAGATCGTGCTTGATATTGAGCTTGCGTCCTTTGAGCGCCTCCGTCTCCTTATCGTCCATTGGTCGGCTCATATTTTGCGGGTCTGGATTACGCAGTTGAAAACTCAGCGCATACAAGGAAGCGATGCCGGAACATCAGTCGTGAATCTAAAATAACAAAAAGTTATCTGACAATTTCAGTACGCATTACTATCTTAGAAACAGATGTTCATGGCCGTTGTGTAATATGAACAGATAAAAGAAGAGCCTGGCGATGACCTACTTTCCCGCGCATATAGCGCAGTATCATTGGCGTAAGAGGGCTTGACTTCCGTGTTCGGTATGGGAACGGGTATAA
>JAIRYV010000074.1 GCA_031267685.1 Treponema sp. | reverse complement strand
GAATTCCGCGAGCGACTCGCGGAATTCCGCGAGCGACTCATTGAATTCCGCGAGCGACTCGCGGAATTCCGCGAGCGGCTCATTGAATTCCGCGAGCGACTCGCGGAATTCCGCGAGCGGCTCACTAGTACGAACAAGCGGCTCTGGCACGTGCCTGAATCGTGCAGGTACGTGTCAGACACCTCTTGCCAAGAGCGCCGTAAAGCCCCTTGTGTTAGGCATGGGGTTATAGAGCGTATCTTGTAAGCGGTATTATACAGCAGCTCGTAATCTTATGCAAGTATATAAACGTAAAAAAGGGTGTACGTAAACTTACTCGGCTCAAGTTCTCTGCACTCATCCTCCTCATACAAAATATTTATATAATATCTCTTGACAAGGCATATAAACCAGCGTATACCAAGTATGCTATCTAAAGGACAAGATACAAAAGAATCTACTATATAACTCTGCTGCTGACACTGTCCTATTTTATTACAAGGAGGTATGAACATTTAGGGAGTATAAGTCCCACTCCTTTAGTCGCGGGGACTTGGTACCTTGAAAGTCGCGCCCTGTGTGGGCGCATGAATCGAAACAAACAAACAAACAAACAAACGAGGAGGAAGATGTATGAGTTTTTTTGACGCGGCAAACCATTGGCTCATCTATGTGTTAGTCAGCATTGGTGTGGTCTTTGTCAGTGCTTTTTGTCTGATCTCTATGCGCAAGTCGTGGAAACGCGCGCGCGCTAAGGGATGGAGTAACGAAAAGTTGATGAATCTGGTAAAGATGACGGTCTCAGCGACGTTTGTGCCGTCGCTTTCCGTTGTTATCGGGGTGTTTTCTCTGGTTGCCCTGTTAGGGGTTCCCTGGCCTTGGTGGCGGCTTTCGGTAGTCGGGTCATTGACGTACGAAACTATGGCTGCGGATATGACGGTTAAGGCAATAGGGCTTGACTTAACGCGTTTGTCAGAGGCAAAGGCAGAGCATTTTGTGCTGGTGATGTACGTTATGTCCTTAGGTATCATGGGCGGTATGTTTATCTCGCCCTTTATTACGAAGTCTATCCATTTAGGTTCTATGAAGATGAAAGCTGGAGATAAACGCTGGTCTGTTCTCGGTGGCTCGATTTTCTTTACGGTGATTCTTTCGGTGTTCGTTGTGCCTATCTTTCTCAACTTCACTACCGCAGGCGTTGTTCAGATGCTCACCTTTATCACTAGTTTGGTCATTACCATTGGATTGAATCGGATTGCTGTGGGCAGATGGGCGTTCTTACGGAACTTTACCCTGGCACTCAGCCTTATTTTGGCCATGGCATCATCTGTGCTGTGGAGCGCTCTTTTAACGTAGGGGTGAAACATGAGTAGTAAAAAACAAAAGAACAGTCTGGGCATTGACCCGGCTGGCATGGCGCACTTGAACGCTATGCATCGTCTTGGGCGCATTGGTATTGTGTGCGCTATTATCATTATGTTGGGGATTCCTACTGTTGCGGGAATCTATTTTAACGCCATGCCTTCAATAGTTCAGATACTGACGACTGCGGTGGGCTTGCTTGCGCTTTTTGTTCCGGGCGCGTTTTCAGAGACTATTGCCTTTTCGCCTATTCTGGGAAGTTCCTATTATCTGGCGCAGATCACGGGCAATATATCAAACCTGAAGCTGCCTATTGCTAAGACCGCGCTTGATATTCTTGACATTGAAGAAGGTACTGAAGATGCGGATATTGTTACTTCTATTGCGGTAAGCGTATCGAGTTTTGTTACCATTGCGGTTATTGTGGTCGGTGTTATTCTCTTGCAGCCGCTTCAGCCACTTTTGAACCTGCCGGTTTTCAGGCAAGCATCGAGTAATATCGTGCCGGCGCTGTTTGGCTCTCTGGTGATGGGTTCTTTGAGCAGTAAACTGGGCGGCGGTGTTACGTGTGTGGGTCGTTGGAAAGTGCCGGTCATTCTGTTTGTGATTGTTGCGGTGGTCTACCTGATTGTGGTCTATGGCATGCATAATAGCATGGGCTTTGCTCTGTACCAGGGCTTTTTGATGTTGGCGCTGATCCCCATTGGCTGGTTCAGTAACAAGTGGTTCTATAAAACGGGCAAGATCAAAGTGTTGCTGCCTGGGGAGATATAGGAGGAAACCATGAGTAAACAACGGATTGCTGAGTTAATCGACAAAAAGGCGGGTGTCTTTGCTGCTTTGAACGACACGATATGGGACTGTGCGGAGATTCGTTTTGGTCTTAAAGGGTCTGCGGATGCGCTCTGTGCTGTGCTGGAGGGTGAGGGCTTTCGCATTGAGCGTGGTGTTGCGGGCATGGCTCATGCGTTTATCGCTTCGTGGGGAGCGGGCGCGCCGGAGATCGGCATTTTGGGCGAATACGATGCGCTGCCGGGCCTGAGTCAGCATGCGGGCGTCCCGGAGAAAAGGCCCTTAGTTGACGGGGGTAATGGGCATGGCTGTGGGCATAGCGCCCTGGGTGCGGGATCGGCGGCGGCTGCTGTGGGGATCAAGGAGTATATGCAGGAGAGCGGTTTGCCTGGTACGGTGAAGTATTACGGGTGTCCGGCTGAGGAGTCTGGTTCTGGCAAGGCGTATTTAGCGCGCGCTGGGGTGTTTACGGGACTTGACGCGGCACTTACCTGGCATCCCATGATGGAGAACTCGGTGTGGACGATGAGCAGCCTTGCCAACTACCAGATATTCTTCAGCTTTAAGGGAAGAAGCGCGCATGCTGCGGTTGCTCCTGAAAATGGGCGGAGCGCTCTTGATGCGGCGGAGTTGATGAACGTTGGGGTCAACTATCTGAGGGAGCATATTATTCAGGAAGCGCGGATTCACTATGCGTATACTGATGTGGGCGGTGGTCTTCCGAATGTGGTACAGCCCTCAGCGGAACTGCTCTACTTTATCCGCGCCCCTAAGCCTGCTCAAGTGCGGAGTATCTTTGAGCGTGTGGTTGACATAGCGAAAGGCGCGGCTCTGATGACGGGAACTACTATGTCTCTTCGCTGGGACAGTGCTGCGGCGAATTACCTTGTGAACAACACGTTAGGCAAAGCCATGCACGCGAATATGAGTGCATTGGGGCCGGTTGTGTGGACTGAAGAGGAGTTGGCCTTTGCTCGTTCTTTTCAGGCTACTCTGGACGAGGGCGTTCGCAATAGTATACCGGCAACGGTTGCCCGGTATTTTCCGGGAGTGGATCAGGCGGTGCTTAAGGCCATGGCGGACAAGCCCATGCTGGATGGCATTGTTCCCTATCGAGAAACTGACCAGGTTTTGCCCGGTTCGACAGATGTGGGGGATGTAAGCTGGCAGGTTCCGACGACGCAGGTTTTTACTGCCTGTTATCCACAAGGGACGGTGTCTCATTCGTGGCAGCTCACGGCCTGTGGCAAGTCGTCGCTTGTCCATAAGGGGCTTATTCAGGCGGCGAAAATAATTGCCTTTACTGCTGCTGATATTCTGGAAGACCCTGGTCTTGTTGCGAGAGCCAAAGCTGAGTATCAGCAGCGGCTGGGTGGTGAAAGCTATTCGTGTCCGATTCCGCCGGAGGTTAATCCTGAGCAATAAGGTGTTTTAGCGCTGCATGGTTTGAGTGTTCCTGAAGAAGAGGAACAGGAAGCCCGGTTTCCCTGGTTAGTACGAGGGGAACCGTGTCGGCGCTATTCGAGGGGCGGTGGCGGCTTGTCCAGTGGTAGGGTTCAACTATATGGCTGAATGTAATATTAAATTGTGTTGTATTGTATTGAATCATAGTATACTAGTTACATGTATACGCGGGAAATACAGCCACCCAGAAGCAGTCCGGTTGAGCAGGGGAAGCCTCTTCAAGGAACCTGGGTTACGCCCTTTAAGACTATCAACCTCCTTGATATTGAGCGGCCGTTTTTTTTCCCGTTCCCCAAGTGGGTGCAAGACCTACGCCTTAAGGAATGGGAAACCTTTTTGGTACAGGATGAACGGTTTTGCCTGAGCGCCTTATTCGGTAACTTCAAAACCTTTCGGTGGGCGCAGGCGTTACTCTATGACAAGGGAGCGAAGAAGCTCCTCAAGTTTAGTAAGTTTCTTCCTTTTAGTGGCTGGCATATTCCTTCGACGCTTTCTAATGCTTCTCTAGACAGCCATTCGTATAACTTTTTTTTTCGTATTCATGATTGGCTTGAAGCTGATACCATACATTTTGATCTTCACATTGGTGCGCGACTAAAACAAAGTGCGTTTACTGCGCACATGAAGTATGATGTGAATCAAAGCAAGACCACGCCGTTAGCAGTGAATCTTCTCTTTTCGGAGCGGCGCTGTATGAGTGCGTTTAAGGTTATCTGTCCGATACAGGGGGATATTGTGTTTGACGGGCGGCATATTGTCATGGATAAAGAGCATGCTCAGGGTTTTTTTGGTAACTTCAGGGGCTATTTTCCGTATCGGGCGCGGGCGAAGTGGTGTACTGCGTTTACCATTGATGAACAGGGGCATTATGGTTTCAGTCTTGCCGATAATCAGACAAAGGAATCATTTAAGAATAATGAGAATGTACTTTGGATGAATGGGCGTCTCACTCATCTGCCGCCGGTTCGTATTACCATGCCCAAGGGACCTGACTCGGACTGGATCATACAGGATATGGAAGGTATGGTAGACCTTGTGTTTACGCCGGTGGAACCGGTTCACAATGTTTTGGATATACTAGTGGTAAAGTCAGAGTATGATATGCCACTAGGTTATTTTAACGGCATTCTTCTGGATGCTGAGGGGACGCGGATTCAGGCGCGTAATCTCTGGGGTCTTGGAGAAAATATCTATCTACGGGTATAAGCATGGCAAAAGAGAAAGCGGTGTATGAGCCTGGGGAGCTTGATCGGGTTCGTAACAAACTGGGTGCGATTGATGAAAATGAGGCCAAACGCATGGCTGAAGTGTTGGGTGGGGATGTGGGCATGGAACGCTCTGCGCATCCACCTGAGTTAAGCAAAGCGGCTCCCATTGTCAGGCGCACGTATTCTGACAAGACGGCTGTCTCCAAAACGAAAGACAATGTAACGATTGTAGGCGATACGCAAAGCGAAAAAAAGGCATCTTCGAAAAAATCCTTGACCGCGCACACACAGGCAATTGAAACCGAAGATAATCCCAAGGTTCCGGTTAAGGCGAGCTACTTTGAGCGGCTCAAAATGGACCGGTACGCGGCTGAGGATGAATTTGAAGTCAAATCTTTTCATCAGGTCCTTTTTGCAACATTCGCCTTCTTTAGGCGTCCAGCTGATTATGTAAATCCAGCCTTCATAACGCAACGCATGGCCGCGTATTATAAGAAGATTGAGTTACTGGTAAATTCGACGCGGGCTATATTTCCCCGAAACGACCGGCACCTGAATGATAAGTTGAAAAGAACATCTATCTTTGTGTTTTCCGTCCTTGATATCATACGGTATTGGAACATTGAGCGGATTTCTGGAGATCTGTCCCGGATGCAGGCCAGGCCCCATGGCGTCAAGCTTAGTGAGTTTAGCGATATTCTGCGGGCGGTGTATAAACCTATCTTCATCTTGGAGCGTCTGAACACTGAGGCCCATATTAGAGAATCGTATAAACTGCTCTACCGTCTGCTGTTTATCGAAGACCCGATCAATGCGAAGAAAAAGTACGAGGAGTTGATTGAAAACGCGATGGACGCCTTTATCTCGATACGGGAGCATATTCATTACCTACTCTACCCGCTCCTGATGAAACTGCTCTCTAGTACCTTTATTCCTTATGAACACTTTTTTACCGAGCGGAGAAATCGTTTTTTGGCCTTTCTTAACACGACAGAAGATGAGCGAATCAATCCTGTACCATCAGTACAGGGGGAAGAAAAGGCTGAAGATGACAAGAATGAAGAAACGGATACAGCGGCGGGTGACGCTACAGGCGAAGGTGCGACGGGTGGTGATGAAAAGGCGTCCACAGTTGTTGCGGAACAAAAGACCTTTAACCAAAGCCTTCGTACTATAGAATCGCTCTTTCCTCGCGCAGGTTGGGACAAACTTGACACCTACCCGGACCTCTACCCCTATTTCAGGGACATCTTCAACCTGAAGAAGGACTATGAACTCATTGCCCCAACCGATGCCCTGCAACAGGCACTCATACTTATGCACATCGTGCAGGAACTGTTTTTTGGCCTGCGCTATGTGTCCTTTAGCGCCCTTATTGTACCGCAGAACGGTGGTCGTCTTGATGAGATGCTGGACGAGATTATCAACAACTGGCCGAATCATGAGATTGCCTTTGAAAAGGAATACCTATCTCGCCTGACCGAGTATTGTCGGCTTCTGGAAAGTTCGGATCGCACTTCAGCCTACACCAAACGTCTGTATAACGAGCTTCAATGGTTACGTAAGTTATACTTTTTCCCCTATTACCGCTTTGAGACCTTTTCTTCGCCACCTGTTTCCAAAAGCAGCATCAGCGCTGTATACACAGAGGTGCGCCAGTTGCGGAAACTGCTCAGCATAGTAGTCGCCGACATTGAGGCCGCAAACAAAAACGGGGGCGCAGAGACACTGGCTCACTGCGGAAGCATCAATAATCCATGGGACTTCTACACATTTCAGGTGAGCAATCCAATCTCCAAGCGGCTTAATATGCTTCTGGGATCCAAGCGACGAACTAATGCTACGCTCGTATCTTTTACCCTTATGGTAGTTTCGGTGCTGGATCACATTCTCAGTTGTGAGGATAGCTGGGCTTATCCTCCAGAATTGGGTACCTTGTTCCGTAGTGTGAATGGTGAGGGGAATATACCGCAGTTCGGGGTTGACGAAAAGATCGATGCGAATCTCATCTTCAAACAGGTTTTAAAAGAACAGCGGGAGCATAAAAAGTAAACCATGATACTGGTCTTGCTTTTCTCAGTATAGCTGATTACCATAGGAATAGGTCAGGAGGGTTTTTATGACGATGAAAATGAAAACAAGCGGGGTAGTTCTTTTTTTGCTTACCTGTTTTACGGTATTCGGGCAGAACCTGTCCGATTTCAGAGTAAGGCTGAATGAAACGGGGAACACACGAACAATAAGCCTCATTGCGTACACGGGTGTGGCCAATGACATCAGCATCCCGGCGCGGATAAACGATGTTCCGGTACGCGTTATTCAGAAGGGAGCATTTCAATCCCTGAAAAGCCTTACCCGCGTTAGCCTTCCTTTTGGTATTACGACTATTGAAAGCGGCGCGTTTGACGGCTGTTCAGCCCTTGTTTCGCTCTTTATTCCCGCCTCAGTAACACGTATTGACGCAGGCGCGTTTACTGGCTGTTCAAGCCTCACTGCCATTGAGGTTGATCCGCGAAACCAGCACTACCACGAATCCCAGGGAGTGCTGTTTGATAAAGCCGGAACAACGCTTCTGTATTACCCATCGGGCAAAATCGGGGACTATTCAGTGTCTGCCAGCGTAGAGAATGTGGCGCCCGGGGCGTTTACTGAGGCCGACAAACTGAGCCTCGAATCCTACAACGAAATAGCGCGACGCTTCGGCGGCGAGACTTTGGTCACTACAAGCGAGTTTACGGAAAGCAGCATGGCAGGCTCAGGTACGGCGAGGAGAAAGGGTCCGGTACTGCCGGGAAGGTCCACGGATGTGTACTATGTATCTGCGCAAGGGAACAATGCCAACGATGGCCTTTCAGAAGATACTCCTTTCAGAACACTCTCGAAAGCGATTGAAGCAACGGCGACAGGCGTAGTAAGAACCATCACGGTCATTGGCAAGGTGGAAGGCGGTTTGACCCTGACCAACATTAATGGGGAACTCCTTATAACGGGTAAGCTTAACGCGACTGATACAGAAAAAGCCTCTATAGCAGTCTCCTCTGGTTTTGTTCTTCAGGCGAATGGGTCTATCAAGCTTCGGCTTGAGCATATCGAGATTACTGGCGGCAAGCTCGGTGGGATTCTCATAGACAATGGCGCGTTTCTTACCCTGGGAACCGGCGCCCGTGTCTCCGGTAATGTTGGGGCAAACGGCGGCGGCGTGAACATACGCGGTCAAGGCACCACGCTTGTTATGGAAGGAAATGCGACAATCACCGGCAACTTAGCCAATGCGGGCGGCGGCGTCTTTATCTGGGAACATGGTACACTTATCATGAAGAATATTGCGACAATCACCGGCAACCGCGTCATACAGGGCGTTCGCGCGAATGGATGGGGTGGCGGTGTTTTTATGCGAAATGATGCTTACTTTATCATGCAAGATAGCGCGGAACTTGTCAGTAATAGTGCATATGAATTAGGCGGAGGTCTCTCTGCCTGGGGAAGCAACGTTACCATGCGAGACAGCGCGATAATCAAAGATAACAGCTCTGTAGTTGACGCGGGCGGGGCATATTTTTACAAAAGTGCGGTCATTATGGAAGGTAACGCGGAGATTTCAGGTAACAGCACCGCTACAAGCGGCGGGGGTATGGCGCTTGGAACACCTATCGAAGATGGCAATGGAAGTACTGTTTTGTTACGGGAGTCTGCTAGAATTACCAACAATTCCGCAGCGATGAGCGGCGGCGGACTGTTTATAGGCAAGAATAATACTGTGGTCTTGCAGGGGAACGCGGAAATCTCTGGTAATCAGGCGCAACATGGTGGCGGTGTAAGAGAAGAGCAGGACGCAAAATTGATACTGGATACAACAGCTGGTATTCGTAATAATAGAGCGCCTGATTACCCGGATATTTCAAATAATTGATTATTGAAATATGCTGGCAAAACCGTAGTCTGAGCTACCGTAAACCTGTAAGTCATCTTTCGTTTACCGAGAGCGCCGTAAAGCCACCTGCCTAAAGGCAGGGCTTTACGGCGCTCTCGGTAACAGCATGGGTCAACTTGGTTTGAGTACCAGATAGCAATCAAAACGTATAGATATACCTCCTTAGCTAAAACACGAATGACATAAGCGCGCAAGCGCCTTGATACTTGATACTTGTTCCTCGTCACATTTTTATGATGAATGAGTGAGCGACTGCTTTGACATCACGCGGCTCCTACGTTAGCTCTTCCAGAAAGCTGTGGAGAAAATCTATAGGGCTGATTTCCCTATTAATGATACGGTATATGCCAAATGCTATGGGCATTTTGAGCTTGTGTTTTTCAGCCAGTATCTTAACGTACTTTGTCGCCGCAACCCCTTCTGGCAGATATCCGATTTCAGCGATGCGGGCAAGCAAATCATCCAGATTACGGTATGGGGCGAGGATATTCTTTTCGATGATTTCCCGCCCAAAACGCCGATTCCGCCCAAATACAGATCGACAGGTAACGTCAAGGTCGCCCACCCCAGAAATTGATGTGAAGGTTTCCGGGTAGGTTGCGCCCATAGCAAAGCCCAGTGTCTGAATTTCGTTCAGTCCGGCAGCCAGCAAGAGGGACGCGGTTCCGTCCCCGAACAGCGCTCCCAATCCGTGCGGAAACGAGGAAGCGCCGGAAACGGTGTTTTCCGTGCTACTTGCCAGTGGCTGCGCCAGCATTTCACCGCTGGTCTTCAGGGCATCGAGCATACCAAAGGCAATTGCAATCACGTTTTTCACTGCTGCCGCAACCTGTACACCCCGTACATCAAAGGAAGAAAACACCAGCAAGCGATTTGACTTGATAAGGTCCCGGAACCGGAACGAATTTTTTGGATTCTCACTCGCGGCAATGAGGCCCGTAATCTTGCCCCGCGAAACCTCTTCAGCATGGCTTGGCCCCGCGATATACACCAGCGAATTCCGGTAAAACCCCGGCAGGTAATCTTCAAGCGTCTCCAGAATCAGTCGGGGACCCTTTGCTGTAGGTAAGAATCCCTTGGTGATAACCGCAATAGCGCTCTCGCCTTCGCGTATTGAAGTGGCGCTCAACATCTGTTTCACTCCATCCATGAGGAACAGGGACGGCAGCGCCAGAATGAGGTATTCACGGCCCTCAGCAGCGGTACCTATATCCGATGTTGCATGGAGCTTCACCGGCAGTTCAACATCTGGCAGATACCGTGAGTTCCGGTGCCGATGGTTGATATCGTCGGTAGTATCTGGGTTATGGCTCCAGATGAGCGTCTCATGTCCTTTCTCGGCAATGGCTTTCGCTATGGCC
Source organism: Treponema sp. (assembly GCA_031267685.1). Taxonomy (GTDB): domain Bacteria; phylum Spirochaetota; class Spirochaetia; order Treponematales; family Breznakiellaceae; genus JAIRMT01. The sequence continues at coordinate 23,165 of JAIRYV010000074.1, read as the reverse complement.
GTACCCCAAGCGCCAGCTCCAATGACAGCAATGTTTGTGTTCATCTTGCATCCAGTCTATCATTGTTACCAAATCTTGACTAGACTGAAGGTTACATTCGTTCTTCAAAACCATAGCACGAAGTACCATGTCTTGATCGTTGATGAGATGACGAGGTATCCAACAAATTTTATCAAAATCGTTACAATCTCCCTGTCTTAGGGAGAAGGTTTGTTGATGCTGGTAGGTGTTTTCCTCCGCAAGGAAAATTTTGCCGACATGTCGGCAACTTTATCCCTCCGCAAGGAAGCTTCTACCGACATGTCGGCAACTTTGTCCCTCCGCAAGGAAAATTTTGCCGACATGTCGGCAACTTTATCCCTCCACAAGGAAGCTTCTACCGACATGTCGGCAACTTTGCCCCTCCATGAGCGAAGGAGAATCATACCTGTTAGTCGCTCTGAAGTACGGGGCACACGGTACACCACTCGACTGGGGGCAAGTTGAGCGCTACGCTGTGCTGGCGCATCCTCAACTATGAACCATGCCCTAAAGCCCAATGCACTGAGCCTTGTGAACTGACCTTATCTCATTGTCTGGAATCCTGCGGAAAATTTGTTTTTTTATACTACTTGTTTTTATACTATTCATGCTATACTATCTTCTATAATCTATCTGCCGATATAAAAGCATTTAAGATAAGCAATATCCGTTCCGTTTGTAAGGAAACTATGAACATAAAGTTGAATCGGATAATAATGAGCCTTTTGAGCGCATTGTTTGTTTTTGCCCTGATTTCGTACAATCTGGAGATACCAGAGTCGGTGAAAATTAAGAGTCAGCCGGGCTTATACATTTCCCTCGGTAGCCCCCTCGATGGAACAGGTATGTCCTTCAACGAGTATCTGTCCGAAGAAGAACTTAGGAAACAGCTCAATAGCGGAGAGAGAACTCAGGGTATCGAACTCATTGACGACTGGAATGACCCGAATAACGAAGAGCTACAGACGTACCTTGTATACTATCCGATCGCCGATATCAATATAAACCTCTCAGAGTATGTCGAAAACATGAATTTGACGTCCAATGTAACAAACGTGAGTGGAGGATGGATACCGGGTGGTTCTAAAACTGATATTACTCTTCACCCGGACTCCATTTCGTTCACTAAGGAGGTTAAAGAGGTTATGATAAGCCTAACGCTGACGTTCATCCAGAGCTTCACACCTCCTGACCCTGACGCACCTAGTGAGACTGATGTACCCGATGGCGCTAATGTAACGTTCACGGGTAAGGAGGTATTCGAAAGCCCTAATACACCGCCTACATTACCTAATCTACAGGGAAACAAGTGGGTCAGCCCGGAGTTCGATCTTGAGCCGGCAAAGGACCAGATAAGTATAAGCATTATTGTGCCAATTGGGTACTGGTTCAAGCCAGAACTTGAGTTTGAGTGGGCCTCGTCAATCCTTCAACTTGACAACGACGGGACGAAGAAAGGTGAGTATAAACTTGACTTGTCTAAGTTCAGTAAGTTTATGGGCGCAGGCATTTCATTCCAGAAAGTTACCGGGTATATGTATCTCCAAAAACCAGATGACAACATACTTACGGCGAGTGCGACAGTTAAGCTGACATGGAAAGAGGATGGTATTTCGGAAGAAGAAACTGTTAAGCCAATTGAGGAGGAGTTTCCTACAGACTGGGAGAGTTTTAATCCCTCTAGTATTGATGAAGACTCTATCATAAAGTTTACCGATTTGTTTAAGCATTCGTATACGTTAGAGTATGAGTTGACTCTGAAGGAGGCAACAATAAAGAAAGAGAACAACCCAACCGGACGGTTTGCTGTTGATATAGTTATTGTGCTTCCACTGGGGTTCAAGCTTGACCAGAGCTCTGACATATTTACCAATTACAACAAGCTGGACATCAACGCGTTGCAGAATCAAGGCGCTGAAGGCTTACTCGGCAAAACAGGCGTTGAAGACGATATGTTCAAAGGTCTGGAGTCTGTAAATATTTTAGTCTCTAATTATAATAAGATCATTGATGGGCTATGGTTCGGAGTTAAGATCGATGAAGATACCACGCAGATAGCGGATTTAGGAGGCCAAGTTGAGATTATTCCCATTACCAGTATACCGAATCGCTTCACTCCCACGTTTGAACTACTCGTTGAGAAGAATAAGACCTTAAGGATTCTGAAACCGCAGTTGGGGAAGGACACCGCAATTGACATCAACATCGCGGAAGCCAAGACTGATATGGACTATCGGGTCAAATTTTAGGAGGAGCTTATAATGAAAAGATCACACATACTGATAACGTTTCTGTGTATAGCACTGGCTTTTGGAGCGCCGCTATATGCTCAGGACGCGCTCGATTCGGAGATGGAGCAGATCGCTGAGGATTCGCGCATCCAAGCTGCTGCTGCTCAGGCTCCAGAAGTGCCGGCAGGGTCTGAGTCAGCGACAGAGTCTGAGTCAATGACAGGGTCTGAGTCAATGACAGGGTCTGAGTCAATGGCAGGGTCTGAGTCAATGGCAGAGTCTGAGTCAATGACAGAGTCTGAGTCAATGACAGAGTCTGAGTCAATGACAGAGTCTGAGTCAATGACAGAGTCTGAGTCAATGACAGAGTTTGAGTCAATGACAGAGTCTGAGTCAACGATAGAAGAGCCGCAACAGCAAGTACAAACCACCATGCCCATGGCTGAGAAGCCTAAACGGTTCTTTGAAATTGGCGTTGATGTCAGTATCGGCATGGCAAACAATGTGCTTAGTTTCGGCGAGTTGTTTCAAAAGGAAATCGTTCTGGATATTCCGGCCATACGGGAGAAAGTGGGAGAAACCGGCATGAACCTGGCGCTGGCTCCTTCATTAGGGAATGTCTTCTTAAACATCAACATTGGCGAGTTGTTCGGGGTGGGTGTATTTACCAAGGTGGAGGGAGACATCAGTTTTACATTGGGTTCAGCTCTGTTGGACTTTCTCGCCGACGGCAACATCAACAAGCATGACCCATACGGAGAGGCGGTTAGTGCATCCGGCGGCGTCTTCATGGAAGCAGGTTTGCACGGGTTTCTGCATCTGAATCGCTGGACATTCACCGTCTCGCCGTCTGCGTTTCTGCCGCTTGTCTACATCCCCAAATCCACCCTGAACTATACCCTTAACACGAGTAACGGGTTCGATTTCTATGTTGACGGCCAGATTGATGTGTATACCCCTGTTTCCTTGGAAGAGGGAGATTTTTCTATGGTAACGAGCAGTATGTCAGATGCGGGTTTTGACCTCAACATTGGCGCGGAGTTTGGTTTTTTCGACTGGCTCTATGTTGGCGGCACCGTGAATCATATCCCTCTTATCCCGTCCACGCTGACCCACCGAATGACCATATCGCCTGGGGAGCAGTTTGGTATAATCATAGAAGACCCGCTCTCCGATCTTAAGATGAATACCAATACGGAGATTGAGCAGAAGTATGTTACGGATGCGAATGAGTCGGTAAGGCGACCACTGACGTTTGATATATACGCCAAGTGGCAGTTGGTTGACAGGAGCCTCTTGAAGTTTGCGCTCAAGCCGAACATAGGCTTTACTGCGCTGACAGCCTCTGGCGTGCCGAGTTTCAACTGGGGATTACAGGCGGATGCGAGCCTTCTGTTTCTGTCTTTCCAGCTCGGTACTGGTTTGACTCAGGGAGTGTGGAAACATTGTGCTGGTATTGGTATCAACCTGCGTATCATTGAACTTTTGGCTGAAGTCTCTCTTCAGTCCCCGGACTTTCTGTCCAGCTTTAACGCCAGTGGACTTGGCGTTGGCGTTGGATTTCGTTTTGGCTTCTGAGGCGCGTGTACAAGGCGCCGTGGCTGAATCAATGAAGTGCCAGAGACTATAGACGCTCTTGTTCTAAGCGAAGGGTTGACATGGGGCGTTGATACAGAGTATAAAGAGGTAAGTTTTTTACTTAAGGAAAAAAGATGTACGCATTAATGGAATTTAAAGGCAAACAGTACAAGGCTGAGAAAGGCGCTCGTTTGAAGGTTGATCTGCTTGATGTGGAACCCGGTTCTGGTCTGAACATTGATTCGGTTCTCATGGTTTCAGGGGATACGGTACAGGTGGGTACGCCGTATCTGTCTGGTGTTTCAGTATCCGCGACAGTGGAGTCCCATGAAAAAGACAAGAAGATCATTGTATTCAAGTACATACCCAAGAAGGATCATCGCAAGAAGCAGGGACACCGGCAGCGGTATTCGGTAATCAAGATCGAGGACATTCAGGGAGCGTAGCTTGGATGATCGTGATTGACGTGGTTTTGGACTCGGCGGAGTTACTTAAATCCTGTCGAGTTTCAGGGCACGCTCACGCGGGGCCAAAAGGCGGCGATATTGTCTGCGCCGCTGTCTCAATACTGACGAGAACAGCCCTGCATATCCTTTCTCTAGCGGAAGGGATCGTTGTTCGGGGTGGCCCGCTTGAGCGGGGCGTTTTTCTTATGGAAACAGAGTATACGGCGGCTGGAAAGGAAACGCTTTTTGTCGCAGGCGCTTTTTTAATCGAAGGGCTTTACTCAGTTTTCGAAGAATACCCTGACTATTGTGCAATGACTATACGGAGGAACTAATATGGCTCGAAAACGAGGTGGTAGTGGTGCTAAAAACGGACGGGATTCCAATCCCCAGTATCTAGGAATCAAGGCTGGAGAGGGAAAGCCGGTAAAGGCTGGGACGATCATTGCGCGTCAGCGGGGGACGAAGATTCACCCGGGTACGCATGTTGGGTGTGGCGGTGATTACACGCTCTTTGCGCTGGTTGATGGAACGGTTTCGTTCACCCAGTGTCGTGGCCGGAAGCTGGCGACGGTGATTCCCGCTGAAGTTGCGGCGAAATAACCAGGTGGAGCATGGAGATTCTGTTTCTTGATGCCATCCAGTCTTTGCGACAGGCAAACGTAAGATGACGAAATTTGCCGACGAAGTGTTGATTGAGGTTGCCTCTGGCTCAGGGGGGAACGGCTGTGTGGCATTCCGCCGGGAAAAATATGTCCCACGTGGAGGGCCATCCGGTGGCGACGGAGGGCGCGGCGGGGGTGTGGTCTTTGTGGTGCGCCGAAACTTGCGAACTCTGGCTCACTTACGCTACAAGCAGTCGTTTAAGGCTGAAAACGGGCATGATGGTGAAGGCTCGGCGCGTTACGGCAGGAATGGCGCGGACATCATCATTCCCCTGCCCCCTGGTTCAATGATACGGGACGCGGATACTGGGACACTGGTTCGGGACTTTGGCAAGCACGGAGAAGACTTTGTATTTCTTAAGGGTGGGAACGGCGGTTGGGGCAATATCCACTTCAAGTCGTCGGTGAATCAGGCTCCACGCAAAGCCCTGCCCGGCAAGAGCGGTGCGGCAGCGCGGCTCAGAGTGGAACTGCAGCTTATTGCGGACATTGGCTTTGTGGGCTTCCCCAACGCGGGCAAGTCGTCGTTGCTTGATCGCTATACCAACGCCCGTCCCAAGATCGCGCCCTATCCCTTTACCACCAAGATTCCCAATCTGGGAATACTTACGATTGATGATCAGGACATCATTCTTGCTGACATACCTGGGCTTATCGAAGGCGCGTCAAGTGGGCAGGGTTTGGGTATTCGCTTTCTCAAGCATATTTCCCGCACTGCCGCGCTTGCCTTTCTCATTGATCTGTCTGAGGATAATTATCTTGACGCTTTTGACGTGCTATACAAGGAACTTGCCGCATTTTCAGATGAGCTTGTTCACAAGCCGCGTCTGCTTATTGGCGCCAAGCTGGACCTTGAGGGAACAACAGAGTGTTTTGAGCGGTTTAAGGCGAAATACATTACTGAAGAAACCCTGGGCATCTCTGTCTTTTCAGGAGAAGGTATAGTGGAGCTTGGTGAACGCCTAGCGCGGCTTGCTGAGAGTCGGCATGACGAAGTAGTGGAAGAAATGGAGACATAAATGAAGCTGGCGATACTGGGCGGAAGTTTTAATCCGGTGCATTTGGGCCATCTGTACCTCGCGGACACTGTGCTTGCGGCGTATGATTATGACCGCGTGATTCTGGTGCCGACGTATCAATCGCCGTTTAAGTTTGGCGCGGAGGGCGGCAATCCTGCGGAACGCTTGGAGATGCTTGCCGCCTCAGTAGCGGGCGATTCGCGTCTTGCCATTGACGACTGTGAACTTAGGCGCAAAGACATCTCATATACGGTTGACACCATCGGCGATATTGTAAAGCGCTACCGTCCCACTGGTAAGCCAGCGCTGGTGCTGGGTGACGACCTTGCGCAGGACTTCCACAAATGGCGACGTGCCGATGACATTGTTAAAAACGCTGATATTATCATAGCACGACGTTGCCTTTCAGTGGATATGAAGTTTCCTTATCCGTACACCCAGTTGCATAACGAGGTTATGAATATCTCTTCAGCCGAGATACGGGAACGCATCTACAACAACGGCAACTGGCGTTACCTTGTGCCACACGGGGCGCGTATGATCATAGAAGATCGCGGTCTCTACCGATTCCCGCCCCGTGCCTACGATGATTCGCCCAGTCTTGCGCTTCTTGTCCGTGTTGAAGAAGCGGTGCGTTCTCTGATAAGCCAGTCCCGTTTCACCCATAGCCGCGCTGTGGCACTTCTCTGTTCTGACCTTTGCCGTCGCTTTGGTCTTGATCCCCGCAAGGGTTATCTTGCTGGCATTAGCCATGACATTTGCAAATCATTGCCTGAGCAAGAACTGATAGAGATGGCTGAACGCGATGGCGGCGGGATAAGCAAGCTGGAACAGAAGAAACCCAGTCTGCTTCATGCCCGCGCCGCGGCAGTGCTGCTCGCGGAACGCTTTGGTGTGGCTCCGGCAACGCTGCTGCCGTATGCTTCGCCGGAAACCGCGTCGGCGATGTTTTCAGTGGATGTACTGGAGGCTGTTCGTCTGCATATTGGCGGAGGTATGGGCATGGGGAGGCTTGCAAAAATACTCTTCATTGCCGATAAGATTGAAGTAACTCGGGATGGTATTGATCCAGTGTTGAGGGACTTGAGTGAAACCGGCAGTCTTGATCAGCTTTTCACTGCGGTACTTGATAACAATGTAGCTTATCTTCGTTCACGTCAGGTTGCTATTTCAGAAGGCACACTGCGTCTCCTTGACGCGATGCATAAGAAGGATTCGCTTTAACCAATGAGAAAGAAAATGCCAACAATGAACAATATCCGCTTTGACGCAAGCGTTGTACTCCTGGTCGCCATTATAGTGTTTTTGGGAGCTAGCGTTTTTGTTATGGTTCAAACCCTACGTTCAGACCCACTTGAGGGGATTATTGCTGGAGAGCGGGTTATCAATACGCTGTTTGTGCTTGAGGATAATGAAGGTAAGCCCCTGGTGACCTATGTACTGATGTACTATCCAGCAACCAGGCGGGCTTCGATATTTGACATACCCGGTGAGCTTGGCTTCATTCTCCAGAAGGTAAACCGCGTTGATCGCATTGACACGGTGTATGAACCGCAGAAGATAGTGGCCTTTGAGAGCGAGGTGGCGCGGCTTTTGGGGGTTCCCATGACGTATTCGCTTGTGTTGGATATCACAAGTCTTGGCAATGTGGTTGATCTCATTGAAGGCGTGGAGATTCTTATCCCATCGCGGGTGGAAATTTACGATGGAGAACCCCTGATTCTCTTTCCTTCTGGTAAAACACGGCTTGATGGGGACAAGGCGCGGCTCTACGTCTCGTATGAACTGCCAGAAGAAGACGGCGAGATCATAAGCTTCCGCAGACAGCGCTTTTTTCTTGGGCTGCTTAAACGCCTCGGAGAACGGCACGAGTTCCTCAAGAACCCGGAAGTTACCCGTATCTACCAGTCCATGCTTCATACCAACATGAACCTGCACGTACGGGAACGGCTTTTTGATGAATACGCTGGCATCAACATGGATCGGGTGAGTATTCAGTCTGTTGGTGGCACTATCCGCGAAGTTTCAGGCCAGACGCTCCTCCTGCCCTATTACGACGGGAGCTTGATTAAAGACATTGTGCGCCAGACTCAGCAGGGCTTGACTCGGCCTGCTGAAGGCGCAACCACTGACCGCGTTTTCACGGTGGAGGTGCTGAATGGCACTGATGTCAATGGGCTTGCTGCCAAAACCTCCGAGCTGCTACGCGGCTTTGGCTATAACGTTACCGAGATCAAGAACTCGGACCAGAAACGGCAGGACACGATTATCATTGATCGTTCTGGCAACGAAAACATGGCGCGTATTTTTGGAAGCGTAATTCAATGTAGTAATATTGAATTTGAGAAGACCGCAAGCGATGACCCCCTTGGACTGGAACTGCTTGTACCAACTCTTGAGTACAGAACTGACTTTACCCTTATTCTAGGAAGTGATTTTAATGGACGATACGTTATCTCAAATTGATCTAAGCAAAGCCCTAGTCGCGCTTCTTGAAGAGCATCGGGGAGTGGACGTGGTGGCGCTCGACCTGCGCGGGCTTAATGCATGGACAGACTTCCTCGTGATAGCCACGATAACAAGTAGCGCCCACCAGCAGGGGCTTGAACGGCATATCAAAGATTTTTGCCATGAAAAGGGCATTAATATCCTGCGGGTTTCGCCCCGGCTCCGTGAACAACGGCATAGCTCGGAACGCCTTATCATAGATGACGAATGGCGCCTCATTGATTTGGGCGCCATTGTTATCCACCTTATGACGGAAAAGACCCGCTCTTTTTATGAGCTGGAGCGTTTATGGGGAGCCTCTGACGTTGTTTACAAGTCCTCTTCCTCGTCTAGATCGTCCTCTTCGTCGTCGTCAAACTCGTAATCGTCCTCGTAATCGTCCTCGTAATCGTCGTCATCGTCATCGTCGTCATCCTCCTCTTCAAAGTCGTCAAACTCTTCTTCGTCATCGTCATCGTCTCCGAGGGCGAACAAGGGGGAGGGAAAGACGCTTGCACAGCTCTTGCGCACGTCAATTGGCAACAAGGTAAGCTCGTCGGACGAGTTCCACCTGTCTTTAGAAAACCGCATGGTTTTTATCATCATATAATTCTCCATATTGAGGGATTTAATTTCTCTTGAAACATAAAAGAGAGATTCTATATCTGTCAACTGGTTTTTTCATAAATTAGTAATAAAACGAGTGTGTCTAAGCTATGAAACTGGTCTATTCGGACAGGATGTCGTTGTATTTCACGCGCTGTTTATGATAGGATTTCTTATGCGTATTTTTAACAAATGGTTTAGCCCCAGGATGGGTCTTGGGAGCTTGGTATTGCTGTTTATGGCCAAGAGCGTCGTATTTGCCGCGACCGGGGATACTGCGCTGGGAAACGGCCTTTTTGCCCGAATTAGTACCAGCCGGGGAAGCATTGTGGTACGGCTTGAGTACCAGAAGGCCCCGCTCACAGTGTGTAACTTTGTGGCGTTGGCCGAAGGTAAGATGAACAACACCACAGGTAAACCCTTTTACGATGGGCTTACCTTTCACCGCGTCATTGCGGACTTCATGATTCAGGGCGGGGACCCGCTCGGCAATGGCTCAGGCGGCCCGGGATACCGTTTCCCGGACGAGTTCGATTCCAGTCTTAAACACGACAGTCCGGGCATTTTGTCCATGGCCAACGCGGGTCCGGGCACCAACGGGAGCCAGTTCTTCATCACCCACGTCGCCACCCCTTGGCTGGACGGCCTGCACACGGTGTTTGGCAAGGTAGTTGAAGGACAGTCAGTGGTAAACGCTATTAAGGAGGGCGATCGTATCACCCATGTCGAGATTATTCGCAATGGCCCAGAGGCGCAGGCGTTCAAAGCAGATCAGCTTACGTTTGACACGCTGTTACGGAATGTAAATCTGGCGCTAGCGGCGCGGACGCGGGTGCAGCGGGAAGCCACTATCGCCGAGATTCAGCGTAAGTATCCCACTGCTACGGTCAGTGCCTCTGGCATCCATTCCATCATTCAGAAGGAAGGGCGTAGTGTGAAACCAGTCGCTGGCAAAACCGTGTCAATTAACTACAAGATGATGTTGCTCTCAGGCCAGACCGTCGATAACTCTGACCTACACGGCGGTCCCCAGGACTTCCCACTTGGACAGGGCCGTTTGAGCATAGTGGGCTGGGAGGAAATTCTGTTGGACATGAAGGTTGGCGAGAAACGCCTCGTGGTCATCCCGCCGGAGCTTGCCTTTGGTGCCAGAGCCATAGGTACGGTACCGGCAAACAGTTTTCTGGTATTTGAGATGGAACTAGTTGCCATAAAGTAGATAAAATCATGCGTTATCAACACTGCTATAAAGCCTCTGGCAATGGAAGGCGACACAACGGCAAAAGATGGGAGCTGAATGATAGGGCTTGGGAAAGCCATGTCTGCCAGCTGTTTTGCTTACAGGACGCGCTGGCAATAAAGATTCCTATGCGTAGAGCGGCAGGGTATAAAAGCCCTACTGTGAAGGCGCTTTGTCGCGCCCCTTAGGATCGCGTGAATTATAAAGAAACAAACTGGAGGGCTTATGATCTATACCTGCGTCATTGATACCCCTATTGGCGCTATGCGGGCGGCGGCAGAAAACAACGCGCTCATTCGACTCGATTTTATTGAGCAGCAACGTTTCCCGCCAGACACGACGGGCTGGAGCGACGCGCCACAGATGCTCGTGTTTGAGCAGGTACGCGAGTGGCTGACGACATACTTTTCAGGCAAGGCGCCTACTGTAACACTGCCGCTCAATCCCCACAAAGGCACCGCGTTCAGACGCGCCGTGTGGGATCTTTTACTGCAAATCCCCTATGGCGAAACCACAAACTACGGCAAGCTTGCGCACAAACTCGGCAGTAGCAAGGGCTTCTATGCGAGGGCTGTAGGTGGCGCAGTCGGACACAACCCCATTAACATCATCATTCCCTGCCACCGTGTCATTGGCACGGATGGCAGTCTTACTGGCTATGGTGGGGGCCTTGACCGTAAGCGGGCATTACTGGCGTTGGAGAGGGTTCTTCACTTATAAATGAAAGGATTAAACAAGAAGGACGCACACAAAACATGCACGGAATATGCGCGTTTTGTGTGCGATATTACTGCTACTGATGCTCGGCGATAAAGGCGTCAGGCTCGGACGCCGCGTAAAACGCTGGTTTTGCCCTGAACGAGCGGTCGAAGATCACCGGACTCCGATCAGCCCGCCAGCTTGAACCGTCATCAAGACCCCAAATACTTACACGCCCGATGTTTTCCTTATACTGCCTAAATATGCTGAACAAGCGTGCGTACAAAAGTGCCTGCTGGAGGCTAGCATCGTCGCTTAAACGTCCGTCTGTGCCGGCACCTATATCCAGTTCCGTAATACTGACCTCAACGCCAAGCGAAATAAACTGTTGTATAGACCATTCAACATCAGCGGGATTGGTATTGAGATCGTAATGCCCCTGCATACCAATACCGTCAATCAGTCCCGGATATTTCTCGTTAATCTCTTTCACCATGTTATAGACAACAGTTGCCTTGTTCTGGTTGTTAAGGTTGTAATCGTTGTAATACAGCTTCGCGTCCGGGTCAGCCTCCTGCGCTGCGAGGAACACAGCCTCGATATAGTCATCGCCAATGGCTTGTAACCAGCCGCTGTTCCGCAGAGACGCCCGCCAGTCAGCAGCTGTTTCAGCCGTAAGTCCGTCGTTTATCGCCTCATTGAGTACGTCCCACGAAACAACCCTACCCTTGAAATGCTCGGCTATGGTTTTCGCGTGCGTGGTGAGGTTCTCAAGCGCCTCCTCCCGGGACAGCGGTAGACCATCCGCACTGGTATACATCCATGCGCCAGTCTGCTGATGCCACGCCAGCGTGTGGCCGTGTATAGCAATACCGTGTTCCAGCAGTGTGTTGACAATGGCGTCAGCAGCGTCAAAGTTAAACTCCCCTTTACGCGGTTGCAACTCACCAGGCTTCATAGCATTTTCAGCAGTAACAACATTGAAATGCTTAGTCAGCAACTCAAGGCGCAGACCGCTTAAATCTTTGCCAGATGCAATGCTCCCGATGGGGAAAAAGTCAGTGTAAGCGTCTTTGAGCGGTGTTATGTCTTCCACAAAAACTGGCAGACTGTCTTCTTCTATTATGCTGACATTGTCAATGTAAAACGACGCGGTGGCAACGGCGCTTTCCACATAGATGCTCACAAAGTCTGTCGAGAGATAGCGGTAGGTTCCCCGCAGCTCGACCCAGTCGATCGAGGCTTGCTTGCCTTGCAGGTTGTTATACGACGCGCCGCTTCCACTGCCGATCTGGGTTGACAGCGTGATCTGCGCCTGCTCCGGCTCAAGGAGTTTTACCCATACTGATACGGTGTATTCTTTTCCCGCGCTAATCTTCTGGGTAATGTCCAGCGAAGGCCCGTGCCATGACGAAGTTCGCCCCTCAACTTTGAGCGCATGAACGCCAGACAGCGCCGCTTCATCACTTACAGTTAAAACTTCGTTCCCGCTTCTGCCAACAAAGCTATCGGTATCGGCCTCAAAGTCCGCTATAAGCAACACACTGCGCGCTGGTGCGGTAGTCTCTGGCATTGGCGTGATAGGCGCCGGCGTGATAGGTTTTATCCACATCTCATACAGTGCGCTACAGGCTACATCCCTGCTTGGCACAAACACTGTCAGAAAAAGCGCCGCAAGCGCCCCGCAAGAAACACGAAAAGTCATTCTCTGAAGATTCATAGAAATCACAGCGTGGGGCTCCTCAAGCCCTCACACACTGTCTGCCCTTAGGCAGACCTCCTATTGATAGAATAAAGCCCATTCTCTCCAAACCACTAAGCCCAATCGATCTCTCAAGATGAACCTGATGTACTCTATCAGACTTTTTCTTGCTTTGTCAAATATCACTCTCAGCTTCCAGTAATTCAAAGTTTGCTGTGGGCTTTAGTGCCCCAGTAATTCAAAGTTTGCTGTGGGCTTTAGTGCCAGACACACAAATAGTGCCAGAGACCCACAAAAAAACTTCACAAACTTGACTAAACATCAAAGCAATACACCTTCCCGGTGACCTTCATATAGTTATGGGACATCAAAGAGAACTTCAACCCGGAGCAATCTATCACGTTACCTCGGACATTAACCGTTACGAAATGGACCTCAAACCGGAACTGGGTCAGTCCCTTTCCACCATAATGCAGTAGATCGAGGGGAACTTCGCCCGGTATTGGAACAAGTTATATGGTAAGAAGGGTGGGCATCTCTGGGGAGAACGATTTTTCTCAGAGATTATCAAAGATGTAAGGCAGTTTCTGTAGGTATTTAATTATATAGATCAGAATCCCAAGCGGGCTGGCCTAGTAGCAGATGTGGAGGATTGGACGTTTGGCGGCTTATATCACCACCTGCACGGTAGGAAGGATGTAGTAGATATACCGAGTAGAGCTATTCTTCCTCGACAAGTCACTGAATGGTCTGGCTGAAAAGAGTCAGAGACGTGAGACGTAACCTCATATTCTTTGCCCATTGAGACCAGTCAGACGATCCTTCTGGCCATTTCAATTTCTGTACAGCTTCTGCTCAGTAATTGACATATAGCTTCCTTATACTATATGCTTATCAAAATTTAAGCGGACTTGATAACAAAGGTCCGACGGTAAGGGGTAGCAAATGAGTTGGATTCTGTATATAATTCTTCCTCTTGCCGGGATCGCCTTAGGCTGGATTATTCGATGGCTGTATGCCAGATTTCAAGTAAGCGCGTCTGAACAACAAGCTAAACGCATCGAACAGGACGCGATAAAAGAAGCTGAAGCCAAAAAGAAAGAGTTACTTCTTGAAGCAAAAGAACAAATTATTCGCGATAAAAACCAGCAGGAGAAAGAGACCCGGGAGCGTAGGACAGAACTGCAACGATACGAGCGTCGTATCGTGCAAAAAGAGGAGGGAATTGAGAAAAAGACAAGTCAGATCGAAAAAACAGAACAGATACTTGCTGAAAAGGAACGGCGGGCTCTGGAACGGGAAGAATCGCTTTCAAAAGAAGAAGAACGATACCGCGCAGAACTCGAACGCATCTCAGGTCTGAGCTGTGAGCAGGCAAAGGGGCTTATCATTCAAAGCCTGGAGAATGAGGCAAAGCATGACGCTCAGGCACTGATCAACAAGATCGAACAAGAAGCCACTGTCTCTGCTGAAAAAAAGGCGCGGAACATACTGCTTGCCACAATTCAGCGAATCTCTACTGAGGTAACAAGCGAGATCACCGTAACTTCGGTTACATTGCCAAATGATGAAATGAAGGGTCGAATCATAGGCCGTGAGGGACGAAACATTCGTACCCTGGAAACGCTTACTGGCGTAGATATCATCATTGATGATACGCCAGACTCAGTGGTTATCTCGTGTTTCGACCCAGTACGCAGAGAAATCGCCAAGGTAGCTATGGAACGGCTCATCATTGATGGACGAATCCATCCAGCCCGTATTGAGGAAATCGTTTCAAAGGTAACCAAAGATATTTCCCAGAAAATTTTTGAGGAAGGGGAAAAAGTTCTCTTTGACCTCGGTGTTCATAACATCAAGCAGGACACAATCCGCGCTCTTGGCCGACTCTACTTTCGCACGAGCTATGGCCAGAACGTGCTTTACCATTCCAAGGAAGTGGCGATTATCGCTGGCATACTAGCAGCTGAGGTGGGCGCAAATCGCGAGCTTGCCAAGCGCGCGGCTCTGCTCCATGACATTGGAAAGGGCGTTGAGTCTGATTCCGAACTGAACCATGCCGAGATTGGCATGGACATGGCGCGGAAAATGGGGGAAGACCCACGTATCATCAACGCCATTGGGAGCCATCATAACGATATTGCTCCAACCTGCATTGAGTCCGTACTTGTGCAGATTGCCGACGCCATTTCCGCCGCTCGCCCGGGCGCACGACGGGAAACCATCGACAACTACATCAAGCGACTTGAAAACTTGGAAAATATAGCCGAGGGTTTTCTGGGCGTGGAAAAGGCTTACGCAATACAGGCGGGTCGCGAGCTGCGTATCATGGCAAACAGCGAAGTGGTCAACGACGAACAAGCCCGGGACCTTGCCAAACAGATCGCCAAGAAAATCGAAAGCGACCTGCGCTATCCGGGCAGAATTAGGGTAACGATTATCCGTGAATTGCGGGTTGTCGAGTACGCACGATAGGAATTCTTAACCGCGAATCTTCATGGGGTTCGCGGACTTTTTTCTCTATGTCGAACTCACGTCAGCTTAGATTAGATTCCCATAACAAAGGTTTGGCACTGTGTATGTCTGGTACCATGTGTCGATTCGCCTGGCACCCGCTGTCGCGTTCCTGCATAGCCTTTCTTATCACAAAACTGTTAGTATGGGGCAATGCAATTCTTACAAGTAATCATGATTGGTGATGTGGTGGGTGAAGCCGGGCTTCTCGCGATCGAGGCGCTTTTGCCATCGCTTATCGAGGAATACAAGGCCGCTTTCGTGGTGGTGAACGGTGAAAATGTTGCCGAGGGCTTTGGCATAACCTCAGCCACCCTGAACCGTATCTTGAACGCTGGCGCGGACGTTGTTACATCCGGCAACCATGTCTGGGAAAAGCGCGAGTTCTACTCTACGCTGGAGGTCGAGACACGGGTGCTACGGCCTGCCAACTATCCAGCAGGGAACGCTGGTCATGGCTGGATTATGATTGAGAAAGCTGGTCTGAACTGGCTTGTCGTGAACCTTCAAGGCCGAGAGCTGATGACGCCCATTGACTGCCCGTTCAAGACTTTTGACACCATCAAACAAACAGCCCAGACGCGGCTCATCCTCGTTGACTTTCACGCTGAAGTCGCCAAAGAAAAGGAGGCGCTTGCCCATTACCTTGATGGCAGAGCAAGTCTTGTGGTGGGAACCCATACCCATGTGCAGACCTCTGACGAACGTATCCTCAGCAACGGCACTGGCTGTATCACTGACTTGGGCATGACCGGCGTTATGGAAAGCGTGATTGGCATGGACAAGAACATCTGCCTTGAGCGCGCCCGCACTCAGATACTTTTTCGCATGGAGTGCGCCAAAGGCGTTGGCACAGTGCAAGGCATTGTCGCTGGCATTGACCCGGAAACCGGTAAAACCCATGCCATACAACGATTGAGCCGCAAAGCATGAGCGCATTTTTCACGATTCAGCACCAGGACTTATCATGTGGGGCGCGAAGCGGCGTTATGGCACTTCCACATGGCCTGGTATCAACGCCAGTGTTTATGCCGGTGGGGACTAATGGCACGGTTAAAGCGCTCTCGGTTGATGATCTCATCGATATAGGCTTTGAGATCATGTTGTCAAACACCTATCACCTCTACCTGCGTCCGGGAACCAGCGTAATCGCGGGCGCGGGGAGTCTGCATGAGTTCATGCACTGGAACCGGAACATTCTCACGGACTCCGGCGGGTTTCAGGTGTTCTCTCTGGCACCGTTCAGGAAGATTACCGATGAAGGCGTGAAGTTCCGCTCCCATATCGACGGTTCGTACCATGTCTTGACCCCAGAAAAGGTTGTGGAGATTCAGACCATACTCAACAGCGACATCCAGATGCAGCTTGATGTCTGTACGCCGTGGGACACTGAGTACAAAAAGGCACTCAAAGACCTGCGAATAACAACCAGCTGGCTGGAACGAGCAAAGCGGACTTGGGACGAAAAGGTTGCTGCAGGCTATTCCGGTAAACTCTTTTCTATTATACAGGGCAACTTCTATAAAGACCTGCGCGAACAAAGCGCAATGGCCTGCATCAACGCTGATACACCCGGCATCGCCATAGGCGGGCTTTCAGTGGGAGAGCCAGCGGACGTGTTTACTGAATACCTCGCGTACACGACAGCGCTGCTGCCTGCGGAAAAGCCCCGCTATGTTATGGGTATCGGGACCCCGCAATACATTCTCTCAGCCATTGAACATGGCATTGATATGTTTGACTGTGTGCTTCCCACAAGAAGCGGTAGAATCGGCCATGTGTTTACCCGAAACGGCCCGTTGGCACTCAAAAAAAGCGAACATGAGATGAGCTTTACGCCGATAGATGAAATGTGCGGCTGTAAAGTCTGCCAAAACTATACCCGCGCTTATCTGCGGCATCTTTTTAAGACTCAGGAGATTCTGTGTTCCATGTTGTGCAGTTACCATAACCTCTATTTCCTGCACAACCTTGTTAAAACCGCCCGCAAAGCCATTGAGGAGGAGCGTTTTGTATCCTTCAAGACTGAGTTTTTGCGGCGCTTTGAAGATAAAGGAGACGAAACGTGAAAAAATTCTTGTATTGTGTCATTGTACTGTGCGCTAGCATGGTTTATGCGGCTGAATCCGAGTCTGCTGCAGCGGATATCGCGCAGACTGAGGAAGCGCGACGGCTCGATACCATACGCTATGGTACAGAGGCGGAGATTGCCGCCCTGATACAGACCCTGAAGAGCGAAACAAACGCTGATATTGGCGGGGTTCTTGATGACGCGCTTATCGCGGTAACCCAGAATACCCGCAATCAGAATATTCTTTCTGGTGTTCTCTCGTTTTTTGGCGACCGGGGTAAGCAGGGACTTGAGGAGCGGGCTGTTCGGGCTATTGAGGAGCGTGAGGAAGAGGCCAACGCCACAGTGCTTGCTGCACTTGATTACCTGGGCAAAATTAAGGCCGCGTCCGCCATACCCACGCTCAAGGCGATTCTTGACACGAATGAGGCACGCTTCATCAACTCAGCTATCCGCGCTATGGGCCGTGCTGCAAGCGATGGCGGTGCGGCTGGCGATGATGCGACTGAGTACCTGCTTGATTATTATGAATACCGGAATCCCACAGACGAAAGCCGGCGTGAAATCATTGTGGCTATGGGCGCGACTGGTTCCAAAACAGCCTTGCCTGTTCTCATCGGCATTGCTGAAAACGACTCGGAAAGTGCGGCTGTACGCATGGCTGCGCTGGACACCCTTGCCAAGCTCAAGGATGACTCGGCATTGGACGCGATCCTGAGCGCAACGAGTGCCTCTAACACCAATGTTCGTGCCTCAGCCATAGCCGCGCTTGGCCCCTTTTCCGGCGTTCAGGTTGAGGATGCTATTCTTGAAGGGTTCCGCGATTCCTACTACCGCACGCGCATTGGCGCGGCCAAAGCCGCTGGTGAACGCAAGCTGGTCAGCGCGGTTCCCTACCTGCGTTTCCGCGCTGAGCGAGACGATGTGGCGACCGTCAAAGACGAGGCGATTCGTGCACTTGGAGCTATCGGAAACAGTGAGGCCACAGACGTACTCAAAGGCTTTTTCTTAAACCGTAAGGCTGCCGAGCGGATACGGCTGCTCTCCGCCGAGATGCTGATTAAGAATGACGCTGACGCGTATGTTGAACAGCTCATCACCGAGTTGGAAGAGGCGAACAAGTCGCACTACACCTCCCTTTACAACGGTTTCTTGCGTGTGCTTAGCACGGCAAAGACGCCAAAGGTGGAAGAAATCACCCGCCGCTTCCTTGGTTCTGGCGGCGTTCTCGAAAAGTCTTATGCCCTGGACCTAGCTGCGAACAACAGCTTTACGTCCCTTGTGGAACCCATACGTGTCGTTGCCAGCGATACAAGAAACAGTGGTCTCTCGCGCAAAGCCCAAACCACGCTGACAAAGCTGGGACTGGAATAGAATGCCGCAACAGGGCATAGTAAAGCGTATAAAGTGTATTGGAGGTTCTATGATTACACGAATTGGACACACGGCGATTCGGACGCGGGACATTGAGGCAAGCGCCCGTTTCTATAGGGAAACCTTGGGCATGAAAGAAGCGTTTCGTATGCAAAACCCCGCGGGTGATAAGCTGGGCTGTATCTATATGTATGTTGCGCCGAGCCAGTTTATCGAACTGTTTCCAAACGGCATTGAGGATGCGCCGCACTCGAACAAGACCATTGGCCATGCCCATATATGCTTCGAGGTTGATAATGCGGCGGCCTTTCTTGAGGAGATTCGCGCCCGCGGCGCGCCCATTGATACGGAGATCAAGCGAGGGTATTCTCGCTGTATCCAGTTCTGGACCCACGATCCAGACGGCAACAGCATTGAGTTCATGGAACTGCCGCCTGATTCGCTACAAGCGCAGGCAAATGAACGCATCGCTCAAGAGGCCGCTCAACAAGAATCCACTGCCGAGCGCTAAACGTGAGCCATGGAAGTCCCCGCAGACGCAGATAGTGAAAACTGTTCCTTGAATTCGTATCGTATGTGTTCGGATCACTGGCAGTGATCTGAACAATACGTACAGGTATGCGGGAGCGCGATGGCAATGCTTATCAGAAACCGTCCATACCTAAACTCAGTGGGCTTACAGCAGTCTTAATCACTTTCTTGACACTTGCTCCAGAGTCTTCTATGATCATGCGTGCGTATTTCAACGGAAGAGAGGTGTGATGCCTCCGCTATCCCGTAGCTGTGATCGGGCGTGAACTTCACGTTCAAACGGCTCCGTCAATATGGCCACTGGTCTTTTACTAAGACTGGGAAGGCTAGCGGAACCCTTAGGAGCGTCGAAAGGGACGTTCCAGCCCGTAAGCCAGAAGACTTTGGTACGCGGGGAGGCCGTAGGCTTCCTATCTTTATTTTCAGGCTTCGCGGATTGAGCCTTGAAAGGTTGTCTTATGTTTTTCTCATTGTTAAAGGAGCGCTTTATGGCGCAGAAGTTCGGGTTTCTCTTTTTGGGCGTGTGCCTGGTGATGGGCGCATTGGAAATGGGGAGGAGAAAAAAATGCAAATAACCATGCGCTGGTTTGGAACTGGCTATGACTCAGTTACTCTGGCCCAGATTCGGCAGATTCCGTATATAAGTGGGCTTATCACTACCCTGTACGGAACTCGTCCGGGAGATGTCTGGGAAAAGGACGCGATCCTTAAGATGAAAAACGAGGTGGAAAGCGCCGGGCTTTCCATCGTTGGCATTGAAAGCGTGAATATCCACGATTCCATCAAAGTTGGCAGTCCTGAGCGGGACAAGTACATTGACAATTACATCACAACCCTTGCGCGCTTAGGAGAGGCGGGTTTCCACTTGGTCTGTTACAACTTCATGATCATCTTTGACTGGACCCGCTCTGACCTTGCCAAAGTCCGAAGCGACGGCAGCACAGTGATGAGCTACAATCAGGCGCTCATCGACCAGATCAAGCCAGACTCCATGTTTGATGCCATGAGCGCTCAATCAAACGGCTTTGCCCTTGCTGGCTGGGAGCCGGAACGCCTTGCCCACCTGAAAGAGCTTTTCACCCTGTATGAAGACATTGACGAGGAAACGCTTTTTGCCAATCTAAAGTATTTCCTTGAACGCATCATGCCGACCTGCGAAAAGTATGGCATCAGGATGGCAATTCACCCTGATGATCCAGCCTGGCCGGTCTTTGGCCTTCCCCGCATCACGAAGAACAAGGCGGACTTGCAACGCATTATCAAGATGGTGGATAAACCCCTGAACGGCGTTACGCTCTGCACTGGCAGTCTTGGCACAGACCCCCAAAACAACATTCCAGACATCATCGCTTCGCTCAAGGGCCGGATACACTTTGCCCATGTGCGGAACCTGCGTCACAACGCTCCGGGCGACTTTGAGGAATGTGCGCATTTTTCCGCTGACGGCTCGCTCGACATCTGCGCAATCATGCAAGCGCTCTACGACACTAGCTTTGACGGTCCCATTCGCCCGGATCACGGCCGCGCCATCTGGGGCGAAGTTGCCATGCCCGGCTATGGCCTTTACGACCGCGCTCTCGGTGCATCCTACCTCGCTGGCCTCTGGGAAGCCATTGCACGACAGGCTCAAGAAAAACGCTGACCGAACAAATGTCCACGAACTACACGAATAGGTTTGATAGCTATGGTCCTGTTCGTTATGATTCCGATTCATGTTAATCTGTGGACATAACACGAGTTAGGCGCCATTTGTCCTAAACGTTCTCAAAAGTATGTTGACAGAAAGCATTGTGCAGTCATAAAATCAATTATTACCATTATTCATGGAGGATACTATGAACAAAAAACAGTTTGTTATGTTGGTTTGCCTGACGGTGTCGGTTGCATTCGCCGCTTATGCTCAACAAGGCGGCTATAGAGGTCCTGGAACGAAACCTGTAACAGTCGAGGAAGCAAAAAATCTTCCCGGTTACGCTTTGGTAATCTTACAAGGTAAGATAGAGCGGTTTGTAATGCCTGGAGAATATTTATTTTCCGATGATACGGGACAAATAACCGTGTTAATAAAGGATAGTATATGGGGAAATGTTTCTGTGGATGAAAATGATACCGTTGAAATACGAGGAGTTGTTTGGAATCGGGGTAACACTTGGGTACCTCATTATGTATCAGTACAAAGCATAAGGAAACTATAACAGTTCAGTAGGCTTCGAGTCTGACGGCCCGAAGCCTACGGTTTTGCTCGGTCAATCGCTTCCGCCAAAATGCGTATACCGACGCAACGTTACTCAGCGTTGAGGAAAGCGCCCTCAATGCAGCGTGTGCCATCCTTGCCGGCGATGTAGTAGGTGAGCAAAACGCGATCGTCCTTGAGCTGAACCGCGTGGGTATAGCCCAGATCGCCACTGGGCGCGTCGGCAACGACAACGAACTCCGGCGCGGTGGCAAGGTCGCTCAACTCCGCGTCGCAGACCCTGGCGCGTATGCCAAACGGGACGCGACGATAACCGTAGCTTACAAAGACCTTGCCGTTACGGAGCTGAAGCGCGTGGAAGGGGTTGCTGCCAAAGACGCCGGGGATTTCGTGGGCAGGACTGAAGGTATTGCCATTGTCAGTAGAAACCGAGATATGCAGGTTGAGGTAAGTTGATTCAAAGTCAACACCACTTTTCAAAAAATCGCTTTGGGTCCGAAAGAGGCTGATAAGCCGTGAACTTTGTGTGCGGAACAGTGCTGGTTCCAGAAAGTTCTTTTCACGGTCAAAGGCTGTTTCGCTCAGGAAGCGCCAGCTCTCCCCGTGATCTCGTGATTCCACAAGGCCACAGCTTGCCAGCCAGCCGATTTCCTTTACCCCGTAGAACGGTAAGAGCAGCCTGCCATCCGGCAGCTCCACGATGTTGCCGCGCACTGCCGAACCCGGCACATATCCTTCTAGCTGTATCACCGGCAAGTGCCGCCATGTCTTACCCTTGTCGTCGGACACGCTGACACTGAAACCAATGTTAAAGGTGTCAGACGCGGGAAGACCGCCACCGCTGACACGACTCCTGCCATAGCGCTTGAATAGCGCCTCGCCCCAGACCGTGCCGCCTTGACCCTTTGGCACAAACTGCCAGCGAAAGTAGGTCATCAGCACTCGCCCATTGGCCAGTACTGTTACGCAGGGGTCCTGTTCGCTCATGTCGTCATCCAGCACAGTATAAGGCTCAGTTGAAAAAGTCGCGCCCTGGTCCTTTGACACAATGAACACGTCCTTTGCCGTAGGGTCAATATGCGTAACTGCGCCTCCGTGTTTCTGTCGATCTTTCGCGTGCCGGAAGAAGCAGGCAAGCGTGTCATCATCCAGCCACGCGAGGTTGGGGAAGGACACATATTCCCCATCGCAATAGAGCGTCTTGCGCTCAAGTAGTTCCATAGCAGCCTCCTCTATACTCACAATGGGATTCTTGATACTCTAGTCTTTACCGAATAGCGCTGTCAAGTCCCACTTTTTCATGTCGATCTCATTCATGGACTTGGCCACAACGGTGGTACAGGCAAGGTCCCCAGTAACGTTGAGGGCCGTCACCAGACCAACCAGAATCCGGTAAAGCAGGTTAAAATCAAAATACCAGCTATACCACTTTTTTTAAGTAACCCTTACCGATGCAACATATTGAATGTTTCTTCTATAGATAAGGTATTCCCAGCCTTACCTTCCCCTTCACCTTACTCATCTGTCATACTCGGCACGAGCTTTGCATGAGCTTCGCCTGTATCACTTGTCCTCTCGTACGGGAAATTCAAAAAATTTTCCTAAGACACTTGCCATTTCTTGTATAGCCTGCTATAATGGTATTATGGACTTGAGGGAACGTCAGATGCCCACCGGACACCTGCTTGTTTACAGCCTATCTTCTCATTGCTTGTTGCTGGATAGCTATCCGAGTAAAAGTGAGATTCTGATTTCCCTGAATCAGTTTCTGATTCACCTGAATGAGA
>JAIRYV010000052.1 GCA_031267685.1 Treponema sp. | reverse complement strand
GCTCATTCCCACGCCAAAACTCCGCCACATTTTGCCAGCCCTGGTCTTTGCTGCGCAAAGCCCTTATCCGGGCTGGCAAAACGTCGTAAACAGCCGGAACGTTATGTGCAATATTTTATACCCAAATTTATCGCCGCAGACGCCATCCGTGGCGTCTGAAATTAGAAAACTTATTGACAAAATTTAACATTTGGACAATAATGATTTTGGTAAAATTGGCTTATTGGAAAGAGCAATAATGGTCAACTGGAAACATGAAGGAGTTTATATGCGAGTTTTTGTTACAGGAGCAACAGGCAACCTTGGCTCATCGGTTGTTCGGGAACTTATACAAACGGGACATCAAGTCATTGGTTTGACTCGTTCAGATAGTGGCGCCGTAAAACTAAAAAAGGCCGGAGCGGAAGCGCATTTTGGTTCACTGGAGGATCCGGAATGTCTTCACAAAGGCGCTTCCATTGCAGATGGCGTTATTCATTTGGCATTTGATTTCTCAAATTTTGCGGCTTCACTTGTCATTGACTTACATGCTATAAATGCCATAGGAGCGGTACTTGAAAATACCGGGAAACCATTTTTAACTACCGCTCACGCGAATGGGACCGCTTCTGACGATGCGACACTAGCTCTGGCTAATCGGGGAGTTCGTTCATCTGTCATAAGTCTTTCCCCATCAGTACACGATGAAGTCGATCATGGATTTATACCCATGCTCGTCAATATCGCCCGTACAAAGGGTTTCTCTGCCTATGTTGAAGACGGCGCCAATCGCTGGTCGGCCATACACAGGCTTGATGCGTCTCACCTTTATTGCCTGGCATTAGAAAAAGCGCCCGCCGGTTCACGCCTTTCCGGGCGGGGCGAAGAAGGGATACCTTTTCGGGATATTGCGGAGGCAATCGGGAAACAATTACATAAACCGGTAAAGAGCATTTCCCGTAAAGAGGCAGATGCTCACTTCGGTTTTCTTGGAACTTTAGCGGCAATTGATGTTTCAAGCGCGGTTCCGAGCAATACCGTTCAAACAAAAGAACTTTTGGGATGGGAACCTGTTCATCCCGGGCTAATTGCGGATATAGAACAGGGGTACTATTTTAAAAATTAATTTTTATATTACATAACAGGTCTGTATGCGCAATTGGGTTTGAATTTTTTTCCTAAATAGCTTGTCGGCATCAAAACAAGCATTGACATTATTTAGCCTAATGGCATATAATGAGGCTATTCTTATGAATAACTATGGATACCAAAGAAAAAGAGACAACAAAATGATAACAATTGTTTACGCACACCAACTGGAAGATAGTTTGAACGCAGCCATACGGAATGCACTGGTGGAGCATTTGCGTTCAAATAATCAGCCACATCACGTGATTGACCTTTACAAGGATGAGTTTCAGCCCGCCATGACGGCAGAAGAACGCAGGACATTTTTTACCGGTACGGGCGAGTCCCGTGACCCGCTGGTAAAGCAGTATCAGAATATGCTGAGCGAGACAAGCCACCTCGTATGCATCTTTCCGATTTGGTTTAATGGGGAACCATCAATCGTTAAAGCCTTTTTTGAGCGGACGTGTCTGCCGGGATTTGGATATGCATACGTTGAAAATGGTTTGAAACCTTTGCTTACCCACATTAATCGGATAACCGTTTTGACAACTTCTGGCGCACCCACCGAAATATTGATGGGTCCCTTCGGTAATATGATTGAAAACCAGTTTATCAACAATCTTGTATGCAATATGGCAGGGCCTGCGGATGGCAAAGATATCGCTTGGCTGAATTTGGGGAATGCCCTGTCTCCTTCAAAGGAAGCATTAAACGCCTATATTGCCAAGACAAAGGAGAGATTTTAGGTAATACATTATTATAACAACCCTTAAAGATTTTTCGGGTAAATTTGATCCTGAGAAAATTGAACAAACAGTATGTGCCATACCTCCTAAATCGGTTGAAAAATTATTGAATAATAAAATACAATAATGATGTAACAAAAGACACAACCATAGTAATCATTAGCATAGCTGGCATTGTTTTGGTGTGAAACGACTTGTCTTTATAAAATTTATTCCCTTCAGTACCGGGAATTATTATAAATTTTGGTGTAATTGTACAAAATATTAAATAATCGCATAAAAATAAATCTATACATGAGACTATAAACCATACAAATAAATAATAAAATAGTATTGTAAAATAATTTGTTGGATTGTTAAATTTATTGAAAAAAGAAATTATTATATAAAAAATTAAGATGAAAATTATTGGAATAGAAATTAAAACAAACAATTTTCTCTCTTCTTTTGTCTTTGGAGGGACTGAATCTTTAATTTGTGGAGGATAGTTATGCAATTGGAATCTTGGATTTATCTTAATCATTAAGAATATTCCGCCATAAAATATAATTGAAATAATAACGGCATCAATAAAGGCATAAAAGACATACATAAATTAACCCTTTCAAAAAATGTAATAATATCATAATGCATTATATGCAAAACCTTATAAGTAGGTTATACGCTGAAGAGCGTAACACAAAACCAGAAATGGTCTGACACAAGGCATCCATAGCCAGTAGGTGTTCGCGGACTTTAGTCCGACCAAACACCTACTGCACACCAGATAACCGCATATCTTTATCATAGCTTCGAGACAGTACCTCCGCAGAGATGAAAGCGGAAGCTCGACCGCGTTGGACTAGACCGAGTGGTCAGCAACAAAGTGCCGTGAGTCCTCCCTGCTTATCCCAGAATCATCGTAATGGCCTCTTCTATAGAAGAACACCTATCAATGGTTTCCCGTTTTTCGATGTTCCGCAGGGAGAATGCGATTCCAGCATCATCTGCTGGAATGAGGAGCCACTTGATGCCCTTCTTTTCCGCCAGCATAAACTGTTTGGTGAGCTTGATGCCCTCAAGAAACACCTCGCAGGGAATGCCCGCATCGCGGAAGCGTGTTGCCAGCGCCTGATAGTGTCCCGCGTTTTCTCCCTTTATACAGGCAATGCCCAGTCGCGCATAAGCGTTGTTGTTGTCAAGCGTGCCGAGGGTTTCAAGCGCCGCGATGAGCCGGTCAAGCCCTATCGACGAACCTACACCACTGACACGCTCCTTGGAATACAGAGCCGCGAGGTTGTCGTATCTGCCGCCGGAACACACCGAGCCAATGTCCGGTAGTTCGTTGAGAAAGGTCTCGTAAACAACGCCAGTGTAGTAATCAAGACCTCGTGTGATTGACGGATCAAGAATGAACGACGCGGCACTTCCAGTGTCCAGCATAAAACAATAGACCTGGCGCAGGCGCTCGGATTCAGGACAATCGCCACCAGCCAACTCAGTGATACACGCCAGCGTTTCCTCAAAGCCACCGCGAGCTTCGATGAAACCGAGTATACACGCTGCCTTGTCATCATTGAGCAGTGCCGCAAGCTGGGCAAGCGTGGCGTCGCGCCCAATTTTGCCGAGCTTGTCCACAGTACGCAGTATCTCGACCGACTGGACTTCAGCGCCAAGCATAGTGAGGAAGCGGTTAAACAAGCCGCGATGATTCACATGAATCGTAACCTCACCCGCGCCGATAGCCTGAAAGGTGTTCCGCATCATAAGCAGTATCTCAAAGTCAGCGGCAGCGCTATCGCTCCCCACTATGTCGAAATCACACTGGGTGAACTCGCGGTATCTGCCTCGCTGGGTGTTCTCACCGCGCCAGACTTTGGCGATGTGGTAACGCTTGAACGGCAGGGGAAGCTCGGTACGGTGTTCGGCGACAAAGCGGGCAAACGGTACAGTGAGGTCGAAACGCAGGGCAACATCACGCCCACCATTGTCATTAAAGCGGTAAATCTGTTTCTCCGTTTCCCCACCGCCCTTGCCCAGCAGTATCTCCGCATACTCAAGCGCAGGTGTGTCAATGGGCAGAAAACCGTAGGAGCGAAAGCTGGTCTCAATCCGCTCTATCAAAGTGCGCCGCGCAATCTCAGCGGCGGGAAGAAAGTCCCGAAAACCTTTCAGGACTCGTGGTTCAATGTAAGTATCCATAGAGCTATTATAGAGACTATAACAGGCTTTGCAAACCTGGAGACAGGATGGTGATTCTTGATAGGTTTATGCTGGCGCGAGCTGGGGCAAGAGAGACATTCCGAGGAATTGTTCCTGTATAGGGATCGCGCGGGCCTCGTGGAACTAACTTCGAGGCTGAGGCGCGCTGAGGCTGGAGGAATAGGGGACTTTATTGAGTGGACTGTTCAGGTTAGAAGCCCTAATCTGTATCAGATTTACCTCGAATAGGTTCCAGCAGCCTTGCGGGGGATAGCTATAGAGCGGAATCTCAGCATCAATGGCGCAATACTATTTCTGGGCGCTGAATAGTTAGCGTTTCAGTGGGTCTGAGGTGAGGCGGAGGTATCAGAACGGATAATCAGGGAAACGAAATCCGGCCAATGCAGGTCGAAAAGTCGTTTAGAACATTTATCCAGATAAGGTTATCCGACGCCCTGCCCATGATAACCTCAGATCTTCTGTTTTCGTTTGTATGGCAGTGGACTGATTCTTTTCACCCGAGGCTATTCCTCACCAGTGATAAGGTACTGTCGGGCAGACTCGGCAGACTCGCAGATCGACTTAGCGAATGGTTGGCTTTGCCCTATGGCACTGGTGCCACAGTTCCTGTCGGTTATACTCAGATGATTATCATTACAGGACTGTTGAGGTACCTCGTGCCGGTGATTTTGCTCTATCTTTTTGCGTAAACAGCCTTTGTCCAGAGCCTCAGCTAGACGGGAATCAAGATATAGCTCACTAAAGAATAGCCACTTGCACAAAATGCTTGAAGACTATACAATACATCATCTCAAATCAACATGAAGGAGAAACGTATGAAATCAAAGACCCACAATCAGACTATTCCAGAAGCTGTGATAAGCGCTGCCGAGACCGCCCTTGACGTCCAGTTACAAGCTATTGCGCCCTATGCAACACCTCTGACCGCTGAAGACCGTCGCGACCTACTCAAGATGGGGCCGAAAACCTTTCAGTTTGTCGCATTGGCACACACTCTCGCAGAACAGAACCCTCAGTTGACCACAAAGGCATTTGATATGGCTGCGTTCACGATTGATTATCAGGATGCTCAGGGTATTTCTAGTCTTTTGAACAAATCACGGCAGTTGACTTCAATCCTTGAAGACATTATGATGACCGCAGGGAGTGATGCTCGTCACTACGCGCTTGATTTTTACGCCGATGTCAAGTCTGCGTCTTCCCGAAACGTTGCCGAAGCAAAGACTGTTTATGAGCAGCTCAAAGCGGCCCATCCCACCAGAAAACGCAAACAGCGGATAACAGCAGACAAAGGCAATCAAGACTAAACTTTGTACCATTCTTAAAATTGTGTAGCCTCGTCTATTTCGAGGCTCTTAGAGCTAGGCTCCGAGCTTATCGTGAGCAGCTCCGAGCTTATCGTGAGCAGCTCCGAGCTTATCGTGAGCAGCTCCGAGCTTATCGTGAGCAGCTCTGAGCTTATCGTGAGCAGCTCCGAGCTTATCGTGAGCAGCTCTGAGCTTATCGTGAGCAGCTCTGAGCTTATCGTGAGCAGCTCTGAGCTTATCGTGAGCAGCTCTGAGCTTATCGTGAGCAGCTCTGAGCTTATCGTGAGCAGCTCCGAGCTTATCGTGAGCAGCTCTGAGCTTATCGTGAGCAGCTCTGACTGTCAACTTTATCATACCAATTCTTCATCACAGGCCCTTGTTTTGAAGCCTGGTACTACATGGTTGATAGTAGTGGGAAGATAACCGCGATCAAGAGGCTCATCGACAAAGGACGCTGCTTCACCATTAACCGCGCCAGCACAATACGGCAAAACCACTAGCATCAATGAAGTGCGTCTCTGACTCGCCGGTGAATATCTCTGCTTGTGGAGCAGCTTCGAAGGACTGGGCGGCGCACTGGGTGAGTCAGACGCGGCTTTTTGTATGACCTCATGGACATGATACAATATACCCTCCACCTAATACGTCAGCAGCGACCGAGGGGAAGCGGATCATTCGCTGCGGAATATGACCGTACCTTTCACTGTGGATAGTCTGTTTAATCCTGATGAGATTGCCGCCATGCTCAGATAATACACGGATGATTATCTGAGGGACATGGATATAGCGGAGGTGGCGCTGGAAATACATGAATATACCGAAACCTGATTTATGGCCTGCTTATTATGGATACGGAAAAGACCTATCACTATGATAATCCAGCTGATCTATGAGAAAACCAAATATATACTGATAGAATGAGTATGAAACTGCTCCTGATAGGGGGGTGAGGAGGGAGCATACAAACTTTACCTCAACATATCGCTATCATGCTGCATAGTAAAACATGGATCCTTCATATAACTAATCGAGTTGGATTATAGCACGGCAAAGTTGCTCACGCGGAGACACCCATTCCTTGTCGATTGTTTGCTTGTCTTAATGCGGGGAGTTCATCAAGAAGCACAGGTTATCGGTGGTGGTATTACTGTAAGCGGATCACGCTGAGTTTCTTGCCAAAGTGGGCCTTTCCCCTGTCCAGTTCAGGAATCACGGCGTTTTACTCTGGCGCGTGTAGATGTAATTCAAGCGCTACTAGAAAATAAGTAAGATCAGTCTTGTCAGTCTCTGGTATGTTTGCTATCATCAAGCTATGAACAAGATCATTCTTAAAGCTGAAGACCTTGACGGCTACTTGAGCAGCGCTGACCGCGAATACCTCTCCCGCATGGACAGTATCTACCGCGAGGTGATGCAGGGTTTCACCGTACTTTCTGGCAAGCCGTCTCTGTCAGAGTATGAGCCGGAGGAGCAGAACCTCATTACCCGGTATAACGTGATGGGAAGGCTTATGCAGGATATATGCAAAACTGAAGCCTCCTTGCAGGTGTATTCATTCAAAACGCCCCATGAGAATCACGCAGAGGCGTCCCGACTCATCGCTAAACTGCGTGATGTCAGAACCCAGCAGGGAGAGTTTGTCTACTATATACAGCGGGCTTATGAGCTGCTGTTTAAGCTGGCGTATGGTGGGTTGGCAGGAAGGAATAAGCATTACTTCTTCATCAAAACCCCCGTGAATTCTCCAGTGCAGAACTACGCGGTTCACAAGATTACCGATATTGACGGGGAGATCGAGAACACGGTTATGTGTGTGATGCTGAGAGGAGCGCTTCTGCCGGCAATGATCATGTCTAAAGAGATACAGGAGTATTCCTCACACGGTTATGTAACGCCCTTTGCCCTATTTAAGATCAGCCGCGACGATACCAAGCTGGAGCATAACATGGAGTATATTCTTGACCTGGACAAGTCATACTTCAACCCTGACGCTCTGAATGGCAAAGACCTCATCTTCGCTGATCCTATGAATGCCACTGGTGGAAGCATTGTTACTGTGGTGAAGTATTTGCAAAAAGAAGGAGTGCAGCCGCGTTCTATCAAGTTTTTCAATGTGATTGCCGCGCTCAAAGGCGCACTCCGTTCGGTTCGCGCTCTGGATAACTGCCAGGTTTACACCCTGTGGATGGACCCGTTACTCAACGAGGCTGCCTACATCATGCCTGGTTTGGGCGATGCGGGCGACCGGATCAATGGCCGTGATCCAGTGGAGCAGCCTAGAAACATCATCCAGCTCATCGCGGACTATGGTGCAAATATCGCGCAACTCTACCGCGCGCAACTCAAGGAAATCGAGAACACTGTTCTCAACGGAAAACGATGAAGTGGTTTAGCTCGAAGGTATTGTGTTTAGCTCAGAAAGCTCGGTCTACAGGTACATTACTTGCCCTACTGGTACTATGCAGTGCCTGTGTTACGCCAGCAACATCCGCCGAAGAATACTTTGCCATTGGTATGGCCTATTTTGACATGGGGAAATATACGGAGGCTGAACAATGGCTGAACCGCGCTGCTACGATAGACAAGACCAAAACCGCGTCTGAGTACAACCTGGGGCGCATTGCCTTTGAAAATAAGCGCTATACTGAGGCGCTTCGCCGCTTTGAGCGAGTGCTTGCCAAAGACTCTAAGAACGTGATGGCTCTGAAAGCTGCAGCGTATACCTACATTAGGCTGGGAAACTTCGATAAAGCGGAATCTATATATCGACAGGTGCTGACGCTTGTTCCTGAAAGCGCTGATGATGGGTATAACCATGCTCTGTTGCTCTATAATATGGAAAACTATGAGGAAAGTGAGGCTATTCTGGGGAGCTATCCCCACGCTTTGTTTGAAAACAGCGACACGATTCTGCTTTATGCGCGAGTGCAAAAGGCGCAGCATAAGCCTGAAGCGGTGAATATGTATGAACGCTACCTTGAAATGAAAAGTGATCCTGCCGTGCGCTATGAGTTTGCCCTGATTCTGGAAGAAGGCGGCTTTTTTGCCCGCGCTCTTGAGGAGTACCGCAACACGCTCAAAGACTTGCCAAACACGAGTGAGAACCCCACCAAGACTGGCCTGCGCTTTAGCATAGCGCGGCTTCTGCTGATTGCGGACAGTGGCAGCGAGGAAGGCATAAGCGAGCTTGAGGGCGCAGTGCAGGATGGCTTTAAGGACACCGCTGAACTGGAGAAGCTCCTTGAAGAACGGGCAATCAGCGATGCGCATAAAGCTGATATACGCCGGATCATTGACAGTATTAACAAAAAACCAGAACAATCTTCAACAGAAGAGACTCAAGAAAGGCAAACACTGGATGAGGAAGAGGCTACTAAAACATGATCGTTTCCATGATTCAGTTAATCTTTGAGATACCCGATGTTGACAGCATCAAGGAAAAGCGCCGCATCATCCGCTCGGTAAGGGAAAAGTTGCAACAGCGTTTCCATCTCAGTGCCGCTGAAGTGGATTTGCAGGACTCTCTGTCCTTTGCTCAAATTGGTGGTGCTTTGGTCTCAAATTCCAAAGAATTTGGGGAGACAGTCTTGCACAAAGCCTTTACCATGATCGAAAATGAAACGCCAGTGCGTATTCACGACGTAAGTATCTATTCAGAGGAGTTTTAGAATGATTAGTAAACGATTTATCGGTATGTTCAGTATAGTTATGCTCTTGAGTTCCTGTATCGGAGTAAACGCCGACATGGTAGTGAGGGCAAACGGTTCGGGAAGCATAAGGCTTGAGTACCATGTGTCGCAGTTCCTTGAAAGCCTGGGCAAACTCGACGGTAACGAGAATTGGCCGCTGATTCCGGTCGGTCGCGCTGATTTTGAGCGCAGCGTACAGCGCATTGATGGCCTGAAACTCGTGTCCTTTGCCTCAAAAAAGCTGGAACAGGATATTGTTTACACTGTTAGGCTGGAATTCAGCAGCCTCGACGCTCTTGTTCGCTTCCTTGATGCCACTGGCAACCGGGCTGTTCTCACGCAAGAGGCTGGCACAAGCCGCCTTTCTCTGACTTTAAGTAGAGGGCAGAACATTGATCCTGAGCTGCTGTCCCTGTTTACCAGCGTATCTCAGCCCTATTCAATCGCACTCAGTCTTTCTGCGCCAAACAGTGCTGTCCTTTCAGTGTCTGGCGACATAGCAGGGGCGTCCATAGTGCCAAGCGGCCGCAAGGTCTCGTTCAGCGCCCCGGTTCCCGCGCTGCTTCTCAAGCAAAGTGCTGGCGCGACGGTGGATATTCAGTGGCAGTGAACACAGGAACATTGAGAAACATTTGTAACATGGAGTTTGTCTTATGCGTATTGCGATAGCTCAAATCAATTCGACCATCGGGGACTTTTCCGGTAATCGTGAAAAGATCATCGCGTTTGCGCGGGAGGCGCTTGAAAAGCGCGCTGACCTTGTGCTATTTCCGGAGCTGGCGATCTGCGGGTATCCGCCTATGGATATACTGGATCAGGATCGCTTTGTTGAGCTTAACATCAGGGCAGTGCATATCCTCCAGCGGGAATTGCCGTCGGAACTGGCTGTGGGAGTTGGCTTTGTAAACCGGAACCCCTATTCAGGTGGCAAGGCGCTGGTGAACAGCTATGGTATTCTTCAGGGGGGAAAGCTGGCGTTTGAGCAGCTCAAGACCCTGCTGCCCACCTATGATGTGTTTGATGAGGCGCGAAACTTTGAACCAGCGCGTGAATGGCGAGTCTTTGAATGGAAGGGCGAGTGTGTAGGTGTGGCGATCTGCGAGGATGTGTGGCGGGAAACCACTGTTCCGGGTACGAGTTACATCAGCGATCCAGTGCGTCAGCTCATGGATGCAGGAGCCAGTATACTCTGTGTGCCATCCGCGTCGCCCTACATAGTAGGAAAGCTCAAGGTTCGCCGCGCCCTTGCCGAGCGGATAAGCCTGCGGGGAAACATCCCGCTTGTCTACCTCAACACTGTTGGGGCAAATGATTCAATCATCTTTGACGGACGCTCGTTTGTTGTTGCGCCTAACAAAGTGGTGCAGGTTTTCGCAAAGGCGTTTGAGGAAGATCTCGTTATATGGGACAGCGCAGAACAGCCTATTGGTAGAACAGTACCAGAGTCCTGCTCAGATACTCCGCTTGTGTTTAAGAAAGAGCCGGACGACCCGTTTAAGGTTGGCCTTACGCGGGAAGAACTCGACGTGCTTGAGGATGCGCTCGTTATGGGCATCCGGGAGTACATGGCAAAATGTGGCTTCAGCCGCGTCCATCTGGGGCTTTCAGGCGGCATTGACTCTGCGCTGGTGGCCTATCTCGCATTTCGGGCGCTCGGCAGTGATAAGGTTGTCTGCTTCAGTATGCCTTCGCGCTTCTCTTCACAAGGTTCCAAGGACGACGCCGCTGAACTTGCGCAAAACCTCGGCATGCGTTACGTTACCCTGCCCATAGAGCCGGTGTTCACGAGCTTTCTGTCCACTCTGAGCGATGTCTTTGAGCAAAGGCCGTTTGATATTGCTGAGGAAAACGTACAGGCACGCATACGCGGTACATTGCTCATGGCCTTTTCCAACAAATTCGATTCTATGCTGCTCACCACTGGCAACAAGAGCGAGCTTGCCATGGGTTACTGCACTCTGTATGGCGACACGAACGGCGCGCTTGCCCCCATAGGCGATGTGTTTAAGACCGAAGTGTTTGCCCTGTGCCGTCGTATCAACGAAAAAGCCATTGCCACGACCTGCACGGCAATCATTCCCGAAGCTATAATCACTAAGCCGCCCTCAGCGGAACTGCGTCCTAACCAGAAGGATCAGGATAGCCTGCCGCCCTACGAGGTTCTGGACCAAATCCTCAAGCTCTACCTTTTTGAAAATCTCTCGAAAGATGAGATTGTCGCACGCGGCTGGGATGGAGAACTCGCGGCGAGGGTTATCAAAACCGTGGCACGTGCCGAGTTCAAACGCCGCCAAGCCCCGCCTGTGCTTAAAGTATCGCCTCGTGCCTTTGGCATGGGACGCCGTATGCCCATAGCCCGCAGTATCTACGAGCTGGAAACCACGCAAGAGTAAAAGCCTCAGCGCTCAGTGTAGTTTTGCGTTATCCAGTTCTGGTATTCGCCGCTGCGAATCTGCGCAATCCAGTCAGGGTGCGAAAGATACCAGTCTACGGTCTGTTCCAAGGCTTCCTCAAAGCAAACGCTCCGCTGCCAGCCCAGGTCCCGTTTTATCTTGGAGCAGTCAATGGCATAGCGCCGGTCGTGGCCCGGGCGGTCTTTTACATAGGTAATCGTTGCTTCGATTGCTTGCCGATTGATGCCTGCCTTTTTCGCCACAATGCCTATGAGCGTATTGAGTAGGCGTATGTTTTCCCATTCATTCTCCCCGCCAGCATTGTACTTTTCGCCTTCACGACCGTATGTGAGGATACGCCAGATCGCGGAAACGTGGTCAAGCACAAAGAGCCAGTCGCGGATGTTCTTCCCATCGCCATAAACAGGCAAGGGTTTACCCTCAATCATGTTAAGAATCATAAGCGGGAGAAACTTTTCAGGGAACTGGTACGGGCCATAGTTGTTCGAACAGTTCGAGAGGGTTATGGGCAGGCCGTAGGTGTGATGATACGCCATCACAAGGTGATCACTTGACGCCTTGCTTGCGGAATAGGGCGAGCGGGGATCATAGGACGTGTTCTCGTCAAAGTAGCCGGTTTCTCCAAGTGAGCCGTAAACCTCGTCCGTGCTGACATGGTGAAAGAGAACGCCGTCTGTGTCTCTCCAGGCGTTTCGCGCCACATCAAGCAGGATGAACGTACCCATCAC
Source organism: Treponema sp. (assembly GCA_031267685.1). GTDB lineage: Bacteria > Spirochaetota > Spirochaetia > Treponematales > Breznakiellaceae > JAIRMT01. Next base: position 5,047 of record JAIRYV010000052.1, on the reverse strand, counting down.
GTTGGTTTTGATAAAAGCTTCAGGCCCCAGTATTGATCGGTCAACATGACTTTCAGCGGCAAAGTGTACCACTGTATCAATGGCATATCTATGGAAGATTTCTTCCACAAAAGCACGATCACAGATGCTGCCGCGCTCAAAAAAGTAGCGTTTGCCACCAAAGGCTTTGTCAATGTCGCTCAGGCTGCCCGGATTTCCCGCGTAGGTGAGCGCGTCGAGGTTTATGATTCTGCCGGCAAAGTCGGGCATGGCGAGGAGCGCGCGGATAAAGTTAGAGCCAATAAAGCCCATGCCGCCTGTTATTAGAAGATTGTTTAGTATCCGCATCTTTTTAACTCTTTAAGGAATTGCTCAAGGCTTTCTTCCCATGCCGGAATAATCATACTTATCTCATTTCTGATGCGATCCTTACACAGCACTGAGTAATCAGGGCGCTGAACCTTCGAGGGATACTCCGCGCTGCTGCAGGGTTTAACTTCGCAGTCCTTTGCTAAAAGCCCCAATTTCCGCCCTTTTTCGTAAATAGCGCAGGCAAAGTCAAACCAGGTGGTATCACCCTCGTTGGTGTAATGGTATATGCCAAAGAACGGGACATTGATCGGGGGCAGCGCATCCCATCTTGGATGCTCAATCGAATCGATCATTTTGAAGATAGCGTCTGCCATGTCATACGTCCAAGTGGGAGTGCCGCGTTGATCGTTGACCACAGAAATCGTGTCCCGTTCCCGCATGAGTCGCAGCATAGTGGTTACGAAGTTCTTGCCGTATTTGCCATAGAGCCACGAGGTTCTCATGACATACGCGCCAGGTGTGTTTTCCATGACGCGGACTTCCCCATCGCGCTTACTGGTGGCATAGACCCCCAGGGGATTTGTAGCATCGGCTTCAAGGTAAGGCCACTTCTCCCCGTTTCCGAATGCAGACACTTTGCTGTATTTGCCAAAAACATAGTCGGTTGAAACGTGAATGAAACGCGCGTGCAGCTTGTAAGCAAGCGAGGCAATGTACCCAGGCCCGTCAACGTTGAGCCGGCGACAGGTTTCAACGTCGTCTTCAGCCCTATCAACGTCTGTGTAGCCAGCGCAATTCACGACCCAGTTGATGCGCTTGCCTTGAGCCAGTTTGCTATTAGCAAAATTTTCAAGTACAACTGGGTCAGTGATGTCGATTTCGCGATCAGAGACGGCAAAATCAAGTCCGCGCTCGACAAAGAGCAGAGAAAGCTCAGTACCAAGCATACCTTTGTTACCAATAAGCCAAACCATGTTAAATCTCCTTAAAAGCGCTCAGACGCTTGTCTTTTTCAGAAAGAATATAATCCATGCCAATATCAGGCCACTTAATTGCCAGCATGGGATCATTCCAGATAATGCCAGCCTCGCCTTCGGGGTGGTAAAAGTCAGTACACTTGTATGAAAACAAGGCTGTGGGACTCAAAACCACAAAGCCGTGGGCAAAGCCCGGAGGTATGTAAAACTGGTTCTGCTTTTCTCCGCTTAAAACCACTCCGTACCACTGCCCCCGCGTGAGTGAATCTGGGCGTATGTCCACAGCCACGTCAAACACCGCGCCCGCAATCACGCGAACAAGCTTGCCTTGCGGATACTCTCGCTGAAAATGCAGACCGCGTAACACGCCTTTCACCGAACAGGATTCATTGTCTTGCACAAAACGCATTGACAATCCGGCATTCTGAAAGTCGCGCTCAGAATATGTCTCCAGAAAATAGCCCCGGCCATCTTTGAACACCCTGGGCTGAATCTCGTACAGTCCTTTGATAGGACAAGGGTTAAAGGTAAATGGAATTTTTTACTCCTCCTCGTTTAAGTGTCTGACCACGCAACGTGCTGATCCTGCTCATGCACTCTTTCCAGAGCGATGTATCTGAGGTATTCGCCATACTCGGTCTTATAGCCAGCAGCAAGCTCAAGTAGGGCATCCCGTGAAATCCAGCCGTTGGTAAAGGCGATCTCCTCAATGCAGGAAACATACATGCCCTGCCGTTTCTGAATCGTGGCGATAAAGTTACCCGCCTCAAGCAAGCCGTCGTAAGTGCCGGTATCAAGCCACGCCATGCCCCGCCCAAGCGTCTCCACTAAGAGTCGGCCTTTGGCAAGATAAGCGTTGTTCACCGCCGTGATCTCGATTTCGCCTCGCTCCGAAGGCTGTATGCCCTTGGCTATACTCACCACCTCGTTATCATAGAAATAGAGACCCGGAACCGCGTAATGTGACTTTGGCTGTTTCGGCTTCTCTTCGATTGAAAGCGCCTTGCCGTCCGCGTCAAACTCAACCACGCCATAAGCAGTGGGGTCTTTCACATAGTAGCCAAAGATTGCGCCGCCGCCTTGCCGTGTGATTCTTGCACTCGCGCTCTGAAGCGTAGCACTGAAGCTCCGACCATAAAACACGTTGTCTCCAAGCACTAGAGCGCATGAATCCACGCCGATAAAAGATTCCCCGACAATGAACGCATCAGCAAGCCCACGCGCTTTTTCCTGCACTGCATACTCAAAGCGCATCCCCAGCCAATCCCCCGCGCCCAGAAGTTCCTCAAACAGGTGAATATCCCGTAGTGTGGAAATAAGTAACACTTCCCTGATACCCGCCAGCATCAGCACTGAGAGGGGATAGTAGACCATTGGCTTATCATAAAGGGGCAGGATTTGCTTAGAAACCGCCCTGGTAATCGGATACAGCCGTGTGCCAGTGCCACCGGCCAAAATGATTCCTTTCATTATTCCTTATTATATCACCACAGCGCATTTATATCAAGCAAAGCGTGCAAATATTACCGCAACTAGCTAAAGTTCGATACATGCCTACTTATGAAATTTTTCTTTTCGCCGATACTCAACACTGTATGGTAATATCGGGAGGGAAACTATATTATGGTAAGAAGTTTTTATACAGGCGCAAGTGGAATGAGAGCGCAACAATGGCGACTGGACGCGATTGCCAATAACCTGGCTAACGTGGACGCGGACGCTTACAAAAAAGACATGGTCTCGTTTAAGTCGTTCCCTGAAATGCTTATGCGACGCATGAATGACGATGGAGTGCATACTAACCCTATGGGTTCAGTTGATTCAGCTCCCATCATCGGCAAACTGGGAACCGGCGTTGAGCTGAACGAGTTGTTTACTAATTTTGAGCAGGGTGGACTCAAGCAAACAGACAGCGATTTCGACCTTGCTCTTGATGGCAAGGGCTTCTTCGCGGTTTCAACACCCTGGGGCGAGCGCTATACGCGGAACGGGTCATTCCAGCTTGGCAAAGAAGGCTTTCTTGAAACCAAAGAAGGCTATCCACTGCAGGGCGAAAACGGCTCCATCAGGATTGGCGACAACGAGTTTCAGGTTGACAAGCTCGGCAGGGTTTGGATAAACTTGCTTAATGAGCAGGGCGAAAGTGAAAACACATTCGTTGATACCCTGAAAATCGTGGGATTCGATATTGACCGCTATCTGCAAAAACAAGGGTCCAGTCTCTACCGTTCCACTGATGTGTCGGGCGATGCTCAGACACTTGGAATCGAAGACCGCCCGCGGGTGATACAGGGCTTTACAGAGGCGTCCAACGTTGACCCAGTTGTTGAAATGGTTCAGATGATCGAGGTGAATCGCGCTTATGAAGCCAACCAAAAGGTGATTCAGAGCGGCGACTCCATGCTCGGAACGCTCATCAATCAAGTAGCCAGAATGAATGGCTAAAGGAATAGTATAAAATGGTACGAAGTTTATACACAGGCGCGTCCGGCATGATCGGACAGCAGGCAAACATTGATACAATCTCGAACAACCTCGCTAACGTAAACACCACTGGCTATAAAAAAATGCGGGCTGATTTCGAGGACCTACTCTATCAGACCGTTAAAACTGCTGGAACACCAGCCACTGAAGATACCACTGTGCCAGTTGGCATACAGATGGGTCATGGCGTCAGACTCGCAGCAACCCAGCGCATGTTCTCACAAGGTTCGCCACAAAGCACGGAGAACCCAACTGATATGGCAATCATAGGCGAAGGGTTCTTCCGTATCCAGATGTACGATGGAACCTATGCCTACAGCCGTAACGGGGCGTTTCAGGTAGACTCAAACGGACGCATGGTTACAGCCAATGGTTACTGGCTTCTGCCGGACATCGTAATGCCAGAAGGTTTCCTGCCAGAAACGATCTCGGTTGCCAAAGACGGGCGAGTTTCCGTTGTTGTGCCGCAAATCAATGAAAATGAAGCTATTGACGTGGGTCAAATTGAACTCTATCGTTTCTCCAATCCTGTAGGGCTTACGGCAGTTGGAGAAAACCTCTTCAAGATAACCGAAGCCTCTGGCGATCCCATTGCGGGACGGCCTGGTTATGAGGGCATGGGGCAGATTCAACACAAGTTCCTTGAAATGTCCAATGTGTCAGTTGCTAAAGAGATGGTTGACCTTATCGTTGCTCAGCGGGCGTATGAGTTCAACTCCAAAACTATCCAGACCAGCGATTCCATGCTTGGCATTGCCGCTGGTCTAAAGCGGTAAGATCATGGGCATAGACAGTATTGGCTCCTTATACCTCAATGAATCTCGGTTTTCACTTTCAGCCAGCGTTTCGAGCGCTTTGAATGAAACGCCGTCAGCCGGAACCAGCTTTGCGTCTATTCTGGACACAACTCTTAAACAGCCTGCTATTTCCAGCGAAAAAAGTGCGAAGCCGCATATCGACAAGACAGACGAACTCTATGAGCAGTGCGAAGCGCTTGAAACCTTTCTTGTCAAAAACCTGATAAATGGAATGAGGTCAACGGTGATGAAATCAGACTTCATTGACAACAGTTTCGCGGGCAAGATGTACGAGGATATGCTCTACGATGAGTACGCCGCAGACTTTAGCAAGAACGCCAACTTTGGCTTGGCGGAACTGGCCTACCTTGAACTTACTGGTCAGCGCGGCAAGTTACCGAGCGCATAGCGAGTTAGTTACACAAAAAATTGTTACCTCGAAGTTGATAAGTCCCCTTGCCTCGCGGCGGGGGATTTTTGTTTGGATAAAGTCTTTAT
>JAIRYV010000047.1 GCA_031267685.1 Treponema sp. | reverse complement strand
AATTATAGAATCTAATTAATGGGGCTAATATAGTTTAGTGGATGCTTATCAGTGAACATCCATATATATTTAAAATTTGTTTCAAGCCAATAATCAAATATTATAAACACAATTTCATTTGAGTATATGTGTTTATAATAATATCTCTTTCCATCTATAAAATTATAATATTCGGATGATTTATATCCCAACATTGTAACGAGTTTATTAATTATCGCTGTTTCTTCTTCTCTAAATTCTCGTATTTTGATAGAAAAGGTTAGGGGAAAATTATTATAATATATAATTTGTAGATTGATATTTTCATCAATGTAATATAATTTATAGCATCCATCTTGGATTACTATCTTTGTATTATTTTCATATATTTTTACATTTTCATCATATTCTAATACATATTCAGTTCCATTAATTAATGGATTAATATTTTCCAATGAGATATTATTATCAAACACTGTTAATAAAAATAATACAGTTCTTATAATATTCATTCTATTATTTTACATTATTGTATAGTAATTGTCAACTCAATATTCTAAATTTATTTTTACTGTTGTTAGGCATAATTGCGCATAACGTTCCGGCTGTTTACGACGTTTTGACAGCCCGAATAAGGGCTTTGCGTAGCAAAGACCAGGGCTGGCAAAATGTGGCGGAGTTTTGGCGTGGGAATGAGCGTAGCGATTGACCTAGCCAAAACGGAGCCCGAGCCCGCCAACGGCGGGCGAAGCGTAAACAGACCTGTTATGTGCAGTTTTGCCGTACTTTATTTATTTTCAAATCCCCTTTTTCTTCTCTCTTTTATCCGAATTTCCTCTGTTTTGTTTAGATCCATCTTTTATAATTTGCTTTATTACCTCAAATATGTCCACTAATTTTTCAATGTAATTTTCTTGAATTCATTTACTTCTTCAACCAATTTCTGATTTAATTCTTTTAAATAATTATCATCATTTAATGTTTCATAAATTACCTTTCTCCTCTTTTTTTCGATTATTGTGATAATTTTGTATTATCTTTTTTATTAGGTTATTCCAAATATATTATCTCTTTATTTTGTCTTTTTGCATATTCAATTTCATTCCGTACCGATTCACCAATGTAACCATTTTTATTCACTACAAATATTGCATCTGATATGTCTATTCTTTTAAAATGCCCTATTTCCAACATTTTTATTTCGTCTTTTGTATAACCTTCTTTATCTCCTGTGGGATAAATAACACTCAAAACGCAATTTCCTTCCAATTCCAATTTTTCTGCATAGTATTTCATTTCTTGTTCAAATTGCAGACTTCCGCATATTGTTATAATTTTGATAATTTCTCCCTTATTCGGACTTGCAAAACAGAGCCTGCGCCCGAAATATTTATAATTGTTCTGAAAACATTGCTCTAATCTTCGCCGTTTCAACATCTAAGGCTTTAATCCTTAAATAATTTACCATCCCATCATTATTTATTCCAACCGTTATAATAATCTCAGCGCCTATTAAATGCCCTATTGATACGATTGAATCATCATTTACATCTCCGCTTAACTGAAAATTTTGTTCTTTTCTTATAATATCAAGCGTTTTCCGATCAACCACATTATATTTGCTTGAATTAACAAATTTCATTACTAATTCATCAACTATAAATTCTTCCCGGTCATTATTCCCAGAAGAAGTGCTTATAAAAGCCAGTGCTGCATTTTCGGGAATATTTCCAGAAAGTATTTCGTATGCCCTATCAGTTATGGTTTTCAATTGACTTTCAGCAACCATTCTATTTTCATACATGATAGCTTCATCACTGGAAAATAAAAGTTCAAACGTATACCTTTCCGGGTGATTTAAACTGGCTCTTTTTCCGGCCAATAATTCACTTTTTAATTCTGCTGTAAATAAATAACGGCCTGAATTTGCATTAAATCGTATTGTTTCTCCTTTTACAAAAACATCTTCATCTATATCGCAATCTACCGATATGAGATGACTTCCATTTGATACAATAATTCTTCTTCTTTCATTTGGATCAATTTCGATCTTTTTCACTCCATCTATATAGACATATAATTCACAATCTTCAAAATCATCGGCATCGAATATAACAATTACCTCAGACTGGTTATCATTAACGGGCAATAATGACTGTATTTTATTCATTGTATTACAGGATGTTATTAATACAATAGACCCTAATAATAGGAAAAATGTTAATTTTTTTCCCGCCGAGCGGTATAACAGACTACAAAGCATATCAGACCTCTTATGCACTGTTTGAACCTTGTGTATTATTGGCATTACCAGTATAAGCATTATAAATACCTGTAAATGTCTGTTTATAATTTTGCAGTATTTCCAATTCCTTTTCATTTTTTTTACCTACCTTATGGTTACACGGATAGGCGGCGCGAGGAGAAAACCGCGCCCGCCTGATCCCACTTACCTACCACGTAAACGCAAACAGAGCCTTTTCGTGGTAGTCTCGTTCCGGGCCAAAGATCGCCGAGGGAAAGACAGCCTTGTTTGGAGCATCCGGGAAGTGCTGGGTTTCAAGGCAAAGGCCATCGTGTATCCGGTAGACGGATCCGGCCTTGCCGTGAAGCTCAATGATGTGGTTCCCGCTGTAAAACTGAACACCAGGCTGAGTGGTGAATACTCGCATGGTTCTGCCGCTGGTCTCTTCAAACACCTCAGCACAGGGACGCAACTTGCCGGGTTCCCCGTCAACCACAAAGCAGTGGTCATAGCCGCCTACTACTGCGTCAAAATCCCTTTTGATGAGTTTACGATTCTTGAAATCAAAGGGCGTGCCCGCGACTGGCACTATCTTGCCAGTGGGAATAAGCGTCTCGTCAACCTCAAGAAACGAAGAAGCGTACAGCATAAGCTCGTGGGATAGAATATCCCCCTCGCCCTCACCAGCAAGGTTAAAATAAGCGTGGTTCGTCAAGTTCACCGGACAGGGCGCGCCAAGTTTAGCCTGATAATCAACAACCAGCTCATTGGACTTGGTAAGCCCATAGCTCACTGCGGCCTTGAGCTTACCCGGATAGCCTTCTTCCCCATCAGGACTATTAAGCTCAAAGCGGACAAAGACCCCGTCCTTTTCCTCGTAAGCCTCAGACTTCCAGAGCAGTTTGCTGAAACCCCGCCGTCCACCATGGAGACTGTGCGACCCATCATTCTTGAACAGGGCATACTGCTTGCCATTCAAGGAAAAGCGCGCATCGCCAATTCGGTTGGCAAAGCGCCCAACCGTAACTCCAACAGCGGCCTGGTTGTGGGCATACCCATCCAGCGTGTCAAAGCCCAAAAGCACGTCGTCTATGCGGCCAGTTTTACGCGAAGGTACGTGCAGGGAAGTCCACGTCGCCCCCAAAGAAGTGATAGATAGCTTGAGTTCTCCGGCTTTCAAAGTATACAGATGTACTTTTTTCCCAGAAGAAAGGATTCCAAATATCTTTCGCGTTATTTTCATTATAAAGACCTCCTGTCAAGCCCTAGCGCGATGAGCTTTATTACCTCTGTATATAATACCATCTAAAGGAGAAATCTGCAATACGCCAACCCTTGTATGTAGTGCCAGACATGTAGACAGAAACAGTATCTATTGAAATGGGTTGTAGAACCGATTCCCGCTGTGGAATGTAAGCCATATACCAAAAACAAACAGCAGCACCGCAATCACGAGGGTAAGCGCATCAGTGCGAGTAAACGGACGCTCCGAATACCACGTGCGTCTTTTATATTTACCAAAACCACGCAGCTCCATGGCACGGCTGATTACGTCAATGCGCTCAAGCGAGGAAAACACCAGGGGTAAGAGTATCCGTGACGCACCTTTTATGCGATGTGCCAGCGATACTTTCCGCGAAAGCTCAACACCACGCGCCTGTTGAGCGTGAGAGATGTTCTCAAAATCCTTCTGTACATCGGGAATGTAACGCAGGCTGAGGGAAACCGCGTAGGCAACAGAGTACGGCACTCCAATCTTGTTAAGGGAAGAGGCGAATTCGCTCGGATCAGTAGTTACGATAAGAAGTATCGCAGAAGGAACGATCATGGTGTATTTGAGTAGTACGTTGAATTCGTAGAAGAGCTGTTCTTTGGTAAGGGTATAGGGTCCCGCGCCTTCCCAGATGAGGTGTCTGGCGCCGTATATCACCACGCCCTGTTCTGGAGCAAAGAAATAGATAGCCAGCAGGTTAAAGAGCATGAAGATAGCCAGCATCTTGAATATAAAGGAAACATCGCGCACTTGTATCCGCGCTATGATAAAAAACACGATTCCCACAGCGCTCATACAGAGCATGAGCGGTGTATGATAGCCGGCCATTGCTAAAACAGACCAGAGCAGAAACACCAGAAACTTCACCGCTCCGGACAGTCGGTGTATCACCGAAGCGCCCTCGCGGTACGTTAACATCAAACGGCTCATACGCAGCCTCCCTGTTTACTATTACGTATCTTTTCCTCATAATCAATAAAGCGCTGGACAAAGGCTTGCGGGTTTTTGATATCTGCCTTCAGCGCCAGATCGTAGAGGGATGTTCGTTTAAGATTAGCCTTGGCAATAAGCTTATCGTTGGTCAGCACAGCCGCAGGGGGCGCGTCGGCAAGCAGCCGGCCTTCAGCGATAACAATGGCGCGGGTGGTGTGTTCAAGCATGAGGTGCATATCGTGGGTAATCATAAGCAGAGCCAGCCCCTGTTCCTGATTGAGACGGCGCAGAAACGCCATGATCTCGGAATAATGGCGGAAGTCCTGACCTGCTGTAGGCTCATCAAGGATGAGCAGAGACACGCCCATCACAAGAATCGAGGCAATGGTAAGCCGCTTTTTCTGACCAAAACTCAACGCGCTCACCGGCCAGTTCCGAAACGGGTAGATCCCGCACACGTGCAACACCTCATAAACCCGTTCCTTCACCTCGCCTTCAGACATACCCTGTGAGCGGAGCGCCAGAGCGGTTTCGTCAAAGACCCCTGGAAAAGAAATCATCTGATTAGGGTTCTGCATCACATAGCCAATCCGTTCAGCCCGTTCCTTTATGGACAATGACGCCATATCATGAGCCTTAAATGAGAGAGAACCCACAGTCGCTTCATAAAAACCAGTTATGAGCTTGGCAAGGGTTGATTTCCCCGCGCCGTTTTTCCCAACAAGGCTCACCCGTTCCCCCCGCTTAATCGAAAACGAAACCCCATTGAGTACGGTTTGTCGGCGAGGGTCTTCTGGATAATGGAACGAGACGTTTTTTACTTCAAGTAAAGCATCTCCGTGCTGTGGACATTCTCGTGCTGGCACTGTTTCCTGCTCCGCCCATGCTCTAAGCAGCCCAACGTCGCCGTTGTTCAGACGCAGACGCCTGATGTGTTCTGGCTGCTGGTCCCGCGTGATTGACGCGCCCGCATAACTAAGCGCGCTCAGGTAGAGCGGCTCACGCAGGCCGGTCTTTGTGAGAAGCCCAGAGACAAGGAGCGCGTCTGGCGGCATGTCTGCGCTGATCCGCCCCTTCTCAATGATGATGATACGGTCAAGTGGACAGTGAAGCACGTCCTCGATCCGATGTTCCACGATAATGATCGTTTTACCAGTCTCGCGGTGAATCTGGTCAATGAGTTCTATGGCATACGTCCCGCTTGCCGGGTCAAGATTTGCGAGAGGCTCGTCAAAGAGCAGGATGTCTACATTGTTTGTCAGCACACCAGCTAAGGAGACCTGTTGTTTCTGACCGCCAGAAAGGTCATGCGGAGATGCGGCGAGATGTTCCTCAATATGCACAAGCTTGGCAGCTTCCAGTACCTGTTGTTTCATCGTGGTGAGTGGGATACAATCGTTTTCTGCGGTAAAGGCGATGTCCTCAGCCGCCGTGAGCGCAACAAACTGGCCATCCGTGTCTTGCAGGACCGTTCCCACGATTTTTGAAATGTCGAAGATGCTTACAGAACGGTCGCTTTTACTGGAAGCGCCATCTAAGATGTTTTTGCCCATAAGCGCAAGGGAGCCGCTTACCGCGCCCTTAAAAGCATGAGGAATGAGGCCGTTGATGCAGTGGGCAAGGGTTGATTTCCCTGAACCAGACGGCCCAGCAATCAGGATTTTCTCACCCTGTTGCACAGTCAACTCAATGTTGTGGAGCGTAGGCTCAGCCTGAGAGCGGTAGGTGAAGCTAAAGTTGCTAAAGACGATTGCCGGCATTACTCCTTGCCCCACCTTATCAGACATCATCACGCGGACTGGCCGCCCTGTGATACAGATTAGTCATTGAAAACCCCATCAATTTCAAAACAACACCAATCAGATATTTTAGACACAAAATTGTTATAATAGGAATTATTACACTAGTTACGATGAAACACATAATATAGTTTATCATATTATCTATAAAGGTATCAAATGTTTGTTTGATGTCGTCAAAGAAACTGGCAATGCCGGAGCCAATTTGTCTCAGACGGTTTATAAAGGAAGCATTATTGATATTATCTCCAATCTTTTCAGCTTCCCCAGAGCTGTCATCTATGTCACTTATTGTTTCACGTATTTGACTTGACAGAATAGATGTTTCTATTATATTGGATAATTCCAAAGACAGAGGGATAGCGGAACATAAGCCCGCGAAGACTATTATAAGACCGGCTACTATCCTTTTTAGCTGTCCTGCGTATTTTTTAATCCATAGTGCGATAACAATACAAACAGCGCACACAGGAACGACTATTTTTAGCGAGAACCAGATTGATATAGCCAGTAACATTTTTTCTATGGCAATAGCCCCCATTGCCCACAGGCATATATTCGAGATTTGATCCAGCGTATTGTCAACAACATCCGTCCAGCCCAAAGGCTCGGCGGATATTGCCAAACCGCCGACAACAGGTATAGAGCCTTCAATCTGAATAGTTTCCAGAATGGAAATGACGCCACTGACAATTTTTACCTGAGTCCAAACCCCCGCGACTTGTGTCAGTTTCCGGGTGAGTTGTCCTTGAAGCCTCCCGCTGTCCTTGCTGGAGGCATATTGAAATGATGAAGCATATAACGAAATTCCCAAAGATGTTATAATCAATAGAATTGATAAAACTATTCTTCCCATTGTTGTTCCTACTTTACCCAGTTCCATATAATACCCCCGTTTATCAGCGCATTTCCCTCTGGCAAGCACAGACATGGCAAGCGCATTAGGATAGAACGTCTGTCGAATCCTTGGAAGATATAGTTTGAACGGATCATAATTTAGTTTAAGTCTCTTAAACTCCAGTTTAAGCCTTCTAAACTGGAGTTTAAGTCTCTTAAACTCCAGTTTAAGCCGCTTATCTGTCTTTTAGTCTCCATGTTTTTTGCTCACGTTTCTTCCTTTAATACTCTATCATTCATAGGCAAACTAGTCAACTAGTTTCTCCAAAATTTTTAGCGATTCTATGTACCACTGTCCTGCCCATCCAATAGCGAACAGTTTATTCTCACGGCTATTGCCATTGTCGTAAACCTATGCTATAGTGACTAAATCTGTTTCAGAAACAGAGCGTCTTGTATAGGCGTAAGATGTTTAGGAGGTTTATGATGAAGAAGCAAATGAGAGGTGTATGTTTGTTGTCGCTTGCGTTTTTGACAGCGGACATACTTTTTGCGTCTGGTGCAGCGGCACCGAGGCAGGTCGATGGGAATCAACCAGTAACGCTTGACTTCTGGTTCGGCGCGACTTCAAGTGAAGCTGGGCCGCCGTCCGCTGAATGGAAAGCGTTTCAGATTGTCAGAGAGAAGCTCAATATCAATTGGATATTAACCATGTTACCTAGCTCTGATGGGGACCGGAAGACCAAGATAAACGCTGCTGCTGCGGCTAATGCGCTGCCAGATATGTTTCTGGTTCCGCGTGACATTCTGCCGAGTCTAGCCAAGATCGGCGTGATTGCCTCAGTGGACGATCTCTATGACCTGATGCCGAGTTGGTATAAGCAGTATGGCGGGCCTGATGGACGGGAGTTTACCTCGTTTAACGGGAAATCCTATGGTATTGCCTATAATGGCGGGGGTCAACCTCGTAACGAGGGTATGCTGATCCGTAAAGACTGGCTGGACAATCTGGGGCTTCAGGTTCCGGTAAGCACTGAGGACTATCTTGAGGTGATGAGGGCCTTTACCTTTAACGATCCCGATGGTAATGGCCAGAACGATACCTATGGGTATGGCGCTTTTATCGATATTTCTTCCAATACAGAAGGTTTGGGAAGCCGCATGGACCCCTTCTTTGGCGCTTTTGGCGTAGTTGGTACATGGGATCTCTCAAAAACGAGTCCGGGCTTGAATGTTCGTAAACCTGCGTATTTTGAGGCGCTCTCATATATCAAACGCATCGTGGATGAAAAGGTTATCGACCCGAACTGGATGAGTTACGCCAGAGACGATTTTCGGGCGGCATGGAAACAGGGACGCTTTGGAATAATGCGGGAGAATCACTCAGCTTATGCTTCGGAAGCGAACTATGCGCCTTTTGACAAGAATTTCCCCAATGGCGACTGGATAGTACTCGATCCTCCCAAAGGCTCCCGTGGTGAACAGGCGGTAGGTAGCTATTCCCCTTCCTATGGCATTATCGCGGTGTCTGCCAAGGCAATACAAGCTGGGAAGGGGCCTGCCATTGCCCGGCTCTTTGAATGGATGGCTTCTGACGAGGCATACTATCTTCTGGGCTGGGGCGAACTGGGGGTGAACTACACACTTGACATCGACAATGTACCTGGAATCGACGGTTTGCCAGACCCAAACAAAGCCTATACCAAGCCAGAGATGATTCCGCTTACTCAGTTACGCGGCTATATTCAGCGCAACACTGATGCTGAACTGGTTTCCCGGTATCCCACCTACCAAGCGCCCACATCAGGAAAGACCATGAGCGCCCTGGTTACTCTGCGGGATATGCAGAACCGGTCATGGAATACTGTTGTTGGCGTAGATACCCTGCCAGCGCCCTCTGCTGACATTAAGCGTTTTTATGAACAGGGGGTTATGGAATTTCTCACGGGTCAACGGCAGCTTACCCGGACAAACTGGGATGCATGGGTAGCGGAGTTTGACCGGCTTGGTGGCCAGGCTTGGGAAAAAGCTGGTATTGACATGGCCAGAGAAAGCAATTTTTTGCGCTAGGGTTGGAAGCTCCGAATAGTAAACCGTCTAGGCTTTTGCTATATCGTCTTGTACGTGCCAGTGATCAGGGCAGATCACTGGCGACTAGCCCGCAGCGACTTTGTCTAGGAAGAATAGTTCCCGAATAGCTATTCGTGGTATATCTACTACATCCATCCTCCTCTGCAGATGGTGATATAAGCCGCCAAACTTCCAGTCCTCTGCGCGCTTAACCATGTTTGCCCGCTTTGGATTTTCATCTATATAAGTAAATACCTGCCAAAAATGCCTTACATCCTTGATAATCTCCGAGAAAAACCGTTTTCCCCAGAGATGTCCCCCCTTCTTATTATGCAGCGTATTCCAATGTTTGGCGAAATTCCCCTTGATCCACTGCATGATCTTAGAAAGAGACTGTCCCAGTTCTGGTTTGATGAGTAGGTGGATGTGGTTATCCATGATACAGAAGTTGAAAAGCTGAAAGGGGTACTTTTCTTTTGCTTTTTTGATATAGGTCAAGAGTAGTTCCTTGATCTCTGGCAATAGTAGTTCCAGCGCGTAACGGTTAATTTCTGAGGTAACGTGATAGGTTGCTCCTTCCAGGAGTATTCTTTGATGTTCCATAACTATAATAATGGCAGTGGAAAGGTGTATTGCTTCAATAGTTAGCGAATTTTGTGAAGTTTTTTTGCGGGTGTCTGATACTGTGTGTGATGTCTGACATCACCAGCAGTGGTGTAGTGTCTGGCACTGTGTGTGATGTCTGACACCACCTAGCGGCGTGATGTCTGACACTGTGTGGGTGTCTGACACCAGCAGCGGCGTGATGTGGCACCAGTAGCGGCGTAGTCTCTGGCACTGCTGGAGGACAACACGATTTCTACCCTAATTATGCAGTCCCAGATCGATGTTTTGTAAAAAATCGCTTGACACCGTTCAACCTGTAGACCAAAATATGAAAGGGAGGGTTCCAGCTATGAACGATAAGGGGTTACGTCCAGTTATCAAAGTAATCAGCGAAAAATGTGTTAATTGCCATCGTTGCATCCAGGCTTGTCCCGTGAAGATGTGTAATAACGGTTCCGGTCAGAAGGTTGAGTATAACAGTAACCTCTGTATTGGTTGCGGCGAGTGTATCCATGCCTGCTCACACGGGGCAAGGGTTGGACTGGATGACTTCGATGCGTTTATACGTGACCTCAAAGCTGGAGTCAAAATGGTAGCCACTGTAGCCCCGGCCATTGCCACGAGTTTTGACGGAGAGTTCCTCAAGTTCAATGGATTTTTGAAAAAACTGGGAATTCAGGCGATCTTTGATGTGAGCTTTGGGGCGGAGCTAACGATTAAATCCTATCTCGAATACCAGAAGCAGAAAAAACCCTCTATTATCATTGCCCAGCCCTGTCCCACCCTTGTCTCCTTCATTGAAATGTATCGACCGGATCTCATTCCCTATCTGGCACCTGCTGATAGTCCGATGGGTCACATTATGAAGATGATCCGTCATTTCTATCCTCAATACAAAGATCACAAGATCGCAGCCATATCTCCTTGTTATTCCAAGCGTCGGGAGTTCGATGCGGTTGGCATGGGGGATTACAACGTAACCTTTAAGTCTATCGAGCAGTATCTGTCGAATACAAAGGACAGCATTAGACGCTATGCGGAGGTTCCCTACGACAATCCTCCGGCGGAACGGGCTGTGCTTTTTGCCGCTCCCGGAGGGCTGATGCGAACTGTGGAGCGTTACGACAAAAATATCACCAGCCATACCCGTAAGATAGAAGGTTCCCCAGAAGTTTACCACTATTTAGCCCACCTGGGAGACGCTATTGCCAAGAACAAAGCTCCAGTATACGCTCTGGTGGACTGTTTGAACTGCCGGATGGGTTGTAACGGAGGCCCCGCTACCTCAAACCAGGAGAAACACATCGACGAGGTGGAATTGGCCATCGAGAAACGGTATCAGGCAGCACGGGAAAAGTATACAGGCAAGGGGTTGAGAAGCCTCAATCTGCCTTTTGCAAAGTATCTTGGTCAGAAGAAACTGGAAAAATACATTAACAAATACTGGAAAGAGGGGCTTTACAAGCGTTCCTATACTAATCGTTCTTCCCTTTTTAAGTCCATCATCAAATTTCCCTCCAAGAAGGAGATCGAAGATGTCCACCAAAAAATGCACAAGCTAAGCGAGAAGGATATCCTCAACTGTGGTTCCTGTGGCTATACAAGTTGCGATCAAATGGTAGTGGCTATCATCAATGGCCTCAATAAACCTGAAAACTGTATGCATTTCATCAATATTGAAAGGCAGATCATCAGCGAACAGCACAAGGCAGAACTCGCCGGGGCCATTAACGAGGTATACGGACACACCTTCCATGATATGAATCAGAGCATTGACGGCATTGGTTCTCTCTCCAGCCATATCAGCGAGACCGCTACCTCTGTGCTAAGTTCTTCCGCCACAATTGAAGAGATGGTGCAGCATATCCGCTCTATCCAGGAGACCCTGGAACACAATGCCCAAACAGTGCTGAAACTGAACGCATCATCCCAGAGGGGTAAGGACTGTATCCTCGAGATTGGAGAACTTATCAACCAAGTGGCTGTGCAATCTGACGTCCTCATCGCGGCCTGCAATATGATAGGGGACATTGCGGAACAGACCAATATTCTGGGCATGAACGCTGCCATCGAAGCAGCTCACGCAGGAGACGCAATAGGAAAGGGCTTTGCAGTAGTTGCCGGAGAGATACGGAAGCTTGCAGACAGTTCAGGGCAGCAAGCTGAGGAGATCACCAAGAGTCTCAAAAGTATAAAAAACCTGATAGTCAATTCTACCGAGTCATCAGTACGGGCGCAGGAACAATTTGATACCATCGTTTCCCTGGTGGATACAGTAAACCATGAGGAGATGACTATCAAGAACGCTGTGGAGGTTCAGAGCGGTAATGGTTTACAGGTGGTCAATGAGCTGAATGAGGTGAACAAGCTCATTCTTAAAATCAAGGATGAATCCGCTACCCTGCTGTCTTCAGGGGAATCAGTGCTAAAACGTATTCAGTCTCTGAAGGAGACTATATAGGGAACTGTTCACAGGTCCGTCAAACGTGTCTCGCTTGCGGCAGCTTCCTCTTCAAGACTAATCGCTTTGAAAATTGACAGGGAACGCTGATAAGCATTTCGTGCAGAGACTATGTCTCCAGCTTTTTTGTACACATCACCGGCAGCACGCCAGTCCATGCCCAAGCCGTAGGAGTTTTCAGCGCGACGGTCAAAGATTATTGCAGAGGACAGTGCTTCAATGGTTGCGGCATAGTTGCCTGCCACAGAACGTACTGAGGCAATGAGATACCAGTCTCCGCCAGCAGCCTCAAGGTAGTTACCTTTCTGGTGAATATCAAGCGCCTTCTTGAGTGCAATTTCAGCCTCAACAAAACGGCTGTTTTCCTTTTCCGCAAGGCCAATCACGGTCCAGCCTACAGCAATGAAGAGCTTGTCCTTCTTGATAACGCTCAATTCCCGACTGACCGCGAGCCTTACTTGTTCCGCGTCAGCTCCGCTCAGGAGCCGGCCACGCTCCAGATAGATACGCGCCATTGCCGCCAGCTCTATTTCACCAGCATACTCAGCCTCAGCGCGGGCGTCTTCCCATAGCAGCGTGGCTCCAGCCTCATCACCCTGATAATAGACTACGTTCCCACGAGCAAGCATCTCCCGAACAAGAAGGCTGGGATCATCAACGCTGATTGCTAGTCGCTTGGCCTCGTCAAGCATTTGTAGCGCCCTTTCAAAATTCCCCTGATCCACCTCGTGATTGGCAAGGTCGAGCTGGGTTTCCGTCATATTACGAACTGTGAATAGCTCCACAGGCCGTTTAGGTATGGAAGAACAGGCGGCAAAGGCACACGCGAAAAGCACTACCCATAAACAATGCCCTATACACCACCCATTTTTAGCGCTCATACTCTGCCTCCTCTTTTCCCTAGAAACCGATAGTACCACGCAGACTCGTGCCAGTCGGTTTGGACTGTACCCTATCAGGAATACCGCCCCGTAAAAGCGGATTGTTCTTCACGCCGCTTAACACATCTTCAACATCTTTAAGTGTTCCCTGTACTTCACTCAGCAGAATCGCTGTTTGAGAGGGGAGCTTATCCGTAACTCTGTTCAGGTCAGCAAGCACGCTGGAAACAGAATCAAGCGACGCCGCAAGACTCGCGTATACATCACCCTGTTTGTCAAGCACTGCCGGAACCAGACCCTCGTCAGCGATTCTACCAGTGAGGGCTTTAACATCAGCAAGAAGGGGACGTATCTCATCCAAAGCCTTTTCCAGTTCCGTGTCAACAATACTGGGTATAGTTTCAGGCAAATTGTTCACCGTAACAAGCGTCTCTTCCACGCCCCCCAAAAGCCGCCCAAGCTCTGTACTGGTGTCGGTCTGACCATCTGACGTGCCTCTAAGAGCAACGTTGACTGTACTCGATATTCCATTAAGCTCCACCAAAAGTGTCCCTATCTGTGCGATAAGCTGACTGATGCTGTCACTTCGCTCAGGCACATTCGTCAGTCCTTGGGCAATGAGCCGCCTCCCTTCAGCAGATGTAACTGTGTAAATCTCAGCGTTTTCCTCAATGTGAGGCCCAAGTCCTTTACCTGGATATATCAAAAAAGAACTCCCAAGAACCGCAATCGGAGGCGCGTCAAGCGAAAGCAAAGTGCCAGGCTTGATCCGCTCGATATAAGTATCGTAGATGAAAAAACGTACTTCCACGCGGTCATCATCAATGAGCTTTATCGACTTTACCTTCCCAAAGGTAAAGCCCTTGTATTGAATCGCCATGTTTTCGCTTATGCCTGAGGCAGTATCAAGATAGGTGGTGAAGTAATAATCTTTGGCAAACCAGCGTTGATTGAGGCCGAGTAGAAAGATTACTGCAATAAGAATCACCAGCGCGACGACAATGGAAAGGCCAACAATCTGGTCGGCATAACGAATCGTGAATTTCATGAAACAATCCCCTTTTCAATATATTGAGCCAGAGCCATATCTGAGGTAAGTTGCGCTCCAGTAAGTTTCATGGTAAGAACGCCCCCTATGATTATAAACACATAATCAGCCAGATACTTGACAACTCTAAAGTCGTGGCTGACAAAAATGATTGTATGCCCTGCATCCTTGTGCATTTTCGCTATATTTATCAGACGCTGCACTGCGTTCTCATCAAGCGACTCAATCCATTCATCCAGAAAGATCAGCACTGGTCGGCAAACCATGGCACGCGCAAACGCAATGAGCTTCTGCTCACCCATAGACAGCTTTGCAGGACGCATCATAAGGTCTTTTTGATAACCAGCCTCGGCGAGTACCTCATTGATACGCTGATCCCTTTCTCGTTTTGGCATCTGGGGGAAGTGTATTCGCAAGGGCAACTCCATATTTTGATACAGGCTTTGGTTTGCCCAGAGCGCCGAGTCCTGAAACACAACAGCGGCCTGTCTGCGAAAGTTGAGCATCCGCTCGTGATTCATAAGCGAAATATCTTCATGCCGAAGATATACTGCGCCCTGAGTCGGTACTAGGAGACCAGCAGCCAGCTTGAGTATCGTGCTTTTCCCAGCGCCAGACGGACCTATCAGGGCGCTTGCCTTCCCCTCTTCAAACTGGCAGGACAGGTTTTTTATAATATCCTGCTTCTCCGCAATGAACCCCACGTTTTGCAGTTCAATGATCGTTCCCATACCCGCTCCTACAACGAATAATACAGAGCCGAGAGTATGCTTTGTACGACGATAGACATGACAAGGGCTGAACTGACAGCGCGTAGCCCAGCGATAGGTATCTCGGTGATTGCGTGTTCCACTGCCAACCCATGCATGATAGCTATTGTTGAAATGATCATGCCAGAAACAAGGCTTTTAACAGTTGAAATAATAAGGTCAGGGAGCGTAAGGGCTTGCAGTATGTTCTCAAAATAGATCGACGGCGGCATCGGATTAAACATCTGGGCAACAAAGAAGGAGCCAGCAAGCCCGAAAATAGAGAAATAGAAGTTTAGGAGAGCCATAGAAATGGTAACACCAAGAAAGCGAGGCACCGCAAGGTGTTCAATCGGGTCAACGCCAACCGAGATATATGCCTCAATCTCGTGAAAGATAACCATGCTTGACATTTCTGTCGCAATAGCTGTGGCAGAACGGGCGCTGATTATGACAGACGTGAGGATCGGCCCAAACTCACGAGTGATAATGGCAATGAGCATGGTGTAAATAAGACTTTGCTGGGAAACGCTACTCAGCAGAGGCATAAGCAGTATGTTAATCGTCGCTCCAACACCAAGCGCCATCAAACAGCTAATGCCCATAGCTTCTACAAAGGTAAAAAGAATCTGCATGATAAGAATCTTGAAAGACGCTTGCCCCCTCATCACAAAGTAGCCAACTCCCCTTAATATCCGCACGAAAAAACCCAATGTATAAAGAAGTGAGTCAAGAAAGGCAAACCTCAGTTTCATACCTGTAGTATACATCAGAGCTTATAACAGGTAAAGAATAAAGTTTACGTATCAGCCATTCATTCAGACTTCTTACAGGGCGCAGAGTTCCAGTCGTCCTGCATCATAGATCGCATAGCCTGACGGAGAGCCTCTTTTGGGCAGAGAGGGCGAGCCTGGGTTGCAGAGGATGATCCCTTCATCGTTCTCCACAAGAGTTTGGATGTGGGTATGACCATAGAGGAACATATCGCCCCGGGCTAAAGGAGGCAAACATTCCGGGCTGTAGATATGGCCATGAGTGGCAAAAATCCGCCGCTTCCCGTCATAGATAAGGGCGTAATCAGAACTTATCGGGAACTTCAGTACCATCTGGTCAACTTCAGCCTCGCAGTTGCCCCGACACGCGATGATACGTTCAGCCCGCTTATTGAACACTTCAGCAGTCAGCGCAGGATTATGACCTTCTGGCAAGCTATTCCGTGGCCCAAAATAGAGCAGATCCCCCAAAAATACGATAGCGTCGCAAGCAAGTGCATCCGCCTGTTCCACAAGCGCCTTTGCCACACCAGCAGCGCCATGTATATCAGAACAAATTAAAAGTTTCATAGTAATAGTATACAAAAATAGAGTATCTTTAATATGATCGCCATAGATACACGAGGAAGATGCTATGTCGAATGTTGTGATGATTGCGGAAAAGCAGCGATTCACCTACAAGGACTACGCAGAGTGGGAACTTGCGCCCGGTGAACGCTTCGAGCTGATTGACGGCAAGGCTTATGCAATGGCAGAGCCAAGCAACCTTCATCAGGGTATTGTAACAGACTTGGAAGCGCATTTTTTTAATTTTTTAGTGGGGAAACTGTGCAAGGTTAGAGTTGCGCCATACGATATGCAAATTTTTTATGCAGAAGACAACAGCGATGACACAGTGCTTCAGCCTGATGTAACCGTGATCTGCGATGAGAAGAAGCGCGGCGAAGAAGGTTGACGAGGAGCGCCAGATATGGTGGTGGAAG
This sequence comes from Treponema sp., assembly GCA_031267685.1. Taxonomy (GTDB): domain Bacteria; phylum Spirochaetota; class Spirochaetia; order Treponematales; family Breznakiellaceae; genus JAIRMT01. Next base: position 12,376 of record JAIRYV010000047.1, on the reverse strand, counting down.
TGCTGTCTCCATCCAACACAGCGAGTGAGATGGAAATGAAGCTCTCCCTCTATGAGGAAGCCGGAGTGCGGGAGTATTGGGTGCTTGATCCAAAGAACAAACAGGCCAGAGCCTATCGACTCTCCAACGGAACCTATCTTATGCAGAGATATAAAGACCAGAGCATTATCACTTCTGCTGTATTGCCCGGACTTGAGATCGACCTGAAGAGCTTGTTCGCGGAATAGGCATATCTCTTTTCAACAAGCGGAGCCTTCTACGAGGAAAGCTCCACTCTGATAAACATCAGACTCGTGTTCACCGCTTAGGTGATTTTCAGGTTCAGGACAAAGCTGAACCTTTGCTCGTTAAACCGATACTTTTCCAGCAATCCCGGGCCGCAACTATTAGACCCAACGCCGCTCTGCGCATAGTCAAGGCACAATACTGTATAGCCAGAGGCACTCAGTTCAAAGTTATGCGCCTTTGCCGCAAGTTCCTCCTGCGTGTAGACTGAGGCGTTAAAGCAAAAGGGCTTTGTCCCCTCACTGAAAACCTCAAGCCCGCCCTGCGCACCTTTCACCCTGAGAAAATCGCAGGCCCAGTGGCTACTGTTTTCTTGCGGCTTGATGTAATCCTCGTGCTGCGCCGCAACTGTTGAACAAAACACGCCATACCATGCCGCCTGGTGCTTATCTATGTATGTTTCAGTGGGACCATAACCTCTATACTCAAGCTGATTCATGGCACGGGGCAGGAAAAGCCGCAAGCCAAAACGAGGCAGAAACGGTAACTCAGTCCCGGATGGCATATCATGGTTTTTTTCACAGTCAAGCTGGACACGAATCATCCCGTCAGCAGAGATACGCCAGGCTGCCTTCACATTGATAAGCCTCTGGGTATACACCGCCGCAATCGATAGCGTGGCATGAATCACAACAGTGTCAGACACAGCCTCATATCTCACCGAATACACCCGCGTTACAGGACGCTGATACCCAGCAGCTTCCCATTCCCGACGAATATACTGGTCATTGTCCGTGGGCGCGCGCCAAAGGTTGAACTGCATGGGAAGCCTTGTCCCCCCAAGCGTTGCCAACAGCGCATGGTTATTTGCAACAAACGAATCAAACAGACATGTGAGCTTGTTAAACACATAGCAAAACGACGTCCCGATAATGGTTAGCGTGGTGTCGTTCTCGCTCACCGCGATACTGCCAGCTATCTTGCCATAAATAGGCGCAGGGCGCGTTTGCCGATTCAGCTCCAGCTGATCATGCCCTAAGATATGTCCGGCTTTGGTAAATGGCAAATCAATCTCTTGTATATAGAAGAGATTGAGATGGCAGACCCCAAATAGCGCGTCACTCGCAGGCTTATGATAACCAATGGAAAGCTCCTGCTCCGCCATTGGCGCAATGTTCAATGGCAGCGAGCCACTTTCAATAAGCTCCCCATCGCAGGTCAACTCAAAGCGAACCCTGATAAAACCAGCCGTGTTGGTGAAGCGTAATTGATTCTTGAAACGAATAACGCCATCGTTCACAAGGCAGGCGCGTATTGGACGGCAGATGTTCTTGTATTCCAAAAGACCTGTATGAGGACGCCTATCAGGATACACAAGCCCATCCATACAAAAGTTGCCGTCATGCGGGAACTCGCCAAAATCCCCGCCGTAAAAATACTTCGCCCTGCCATCAGCAGTTTTGCCCATGTACATCGCGTGATCGCACCACTCCCAGACAAAGCCGCCGGCAAACCCCGGATACTTCTCCATGAGCGCGAAGTAGTCCTCGCCGTCCCCAGGCCCATTGCCCATAGCGTGGATGTATTCGCACAACACAAGAGGCCGACGCGACCCATCAGGCGCAGGTCTAGCACCAGGGTCAGGCAGACCTTCCGTGAAGTACGACTCGATCTCGGCAATCGACGGGTACATACGGCTGTACACATCAAGTGCAGACGTATCGTTCTTGTGTCCACCGCTTTCACCGCATGCACGCTCATAGTGAAGCAGCCGAGAAGAATCATACGCTTTCACCCAGAGCGCAGCCTTCTCAAAATTAGACCCATAACCCGACTCATTACCCATTGACCAGATCAGAACACAGGCATGGTTCTTGTCGCGGATCACATTACGTTGAATCCGATCAAGAATCGGCGCCTCAAAACGCACATCCTGAGCCAGCAATCCATACGTGTCGCGCCCTCCACCGTAAATCGTTACTGTACCGTGGCTTTCTACGTCAGCTTCAGCAATGAGATAAAAGCCATACTCGTCGCAAAGCTCAGGAAACCACGGTGAGTTAGGATAATGACTCGTGCGTATGGCATTGATGTTATGCTGCTTCATCAATGCAAGGTCCCGCAGCGCCTGTTCACGACTGATCGCCGAGCCGCTTACCGGATCACTGTCGTGCCGGTTTACGCCATTGAAACGTACAGGAACTCCATTCAGCAGAATCACCCCGTCCTTAACCTTAATCTCTCTGATACCCACCTTTTGGGCAACACACTCGCCGTTGCTCTCAATGAGCAGAGTATACAACACTGGTTTCTCAGCATTCCACAGCTCTGCGTCGTTGACCGTGAACCGTATCTTCCCTTCACCTGCATTTTGTGTCGCGGCCCCAAGCTCAACTCCTTCTGGCGAAAACAGGGTCAGCTGCGCGCTTTCCGCAGCGTTACCTGCGTATTCCAGCTCAACCACCAACTCCGCGCTCTTGTCAGGCAAAAGGCGCGTATGTACAAAGTAGTCGCGCACATGAGAAGCAGGTCGATCCAGCATATACACATCACGAAATATGCCAGACAAACGAAATTTATCCTGATCTTCAAGATATGATCCATCACACCACTTGAGTACCAACACAACAATCTCGTTTTCCCCTTCATTAAGAAAGCTAGTGATGTCAAACTCGCTCACTGCATGGGCAACTTGGCTATAACCCACATAACATCCCCCTATATAAAGGTAGAAACATGAGTCCACTCCGTCAAAATTGAGGTAGTAACGCCGGTTGTCTGGTTTTGCCGCGAGGTACAAGCTCCGTTTATACAGGCCGCACGGGTTCATCTCCGGCACAAACGGTGGATCATACGGGAATGGATAACGCACATTGGTATATTGATGAAGATCATAACCTGAATTCTGCCATGTTGACGGAACCTGTATTGCCGTGCCCTGAAAGTCACCTCCGAGCTTAATGGCGTCCTCTGACACGTCGAATGGCGAAGGAAAGTAGGCAAAGAGCCATTCCCCGTTTAGTGAATACACTCTGGACGATTGGTTCTTCAAAGCCTCTTCCCTGTTAGCGCAAGGAAGGTAGTATGAACGAATTGGTTCTGTGTTGTGATGAAGAACCAATACGTTGTTATGATGATCTGGCAGTTTCATAAAATCTCCTTACCATACCATAACACGAGAGTCGCGTCTTGGTATAGCTACAGAAAACGTGCGTTCATACGCGGACATAGTCCGCGTATGCATTGTCAAGTACCTGTCCTAATAGGCTTCGCGGCCTCTTCTGGACTTTTTAAGCAGTTTGCGTTGGATTGCCTTCTTCTTCCGATTAAGTATCGTGGAAGGTTTTTCAAAGTATTCGCGTTTCTTGAATTCTCTGATGATACCTTCTTTTTCCACCATGCGCTTAAAGCGTTTGATAGCCTTTTCCAACATTTCGTTTTCATCAACGATAATATGAGCCAAAAAATCACCCCCTTTGTTTTATGTTTCTTAATAGAATAGCCGTATCAATCCTGCTATGTCAAGTAGCTAAATTGTCTAAAAGTTAATCAAGTACTTTTTTATTGCCAGCGCATCCCATAACCCAAACCAGCTGAAAAGGGTTCAGATCGTTATGAGTTCACATCGTTGCAAGAAAAGTTCCAGTCATGGTAGGAAGAGTTCATGTCGTGATAGGGTAAGTTCACGCCACTATAGGAAAGCCTAAAGGCACGGTAGGGAAAATTACCGACATGTCGGCAAAAACTTATCTTCGGAGGGATAAAGTTGCTGACATGTCGGCAAAAGTTCTCTTTCGGAGGGATAAAGTTGCCGACATATCGGCAAAAGTTCCTTTGCGGAAGGATAAGGTTACCGACATGTCGGCAAAAATTTCCCTTCGGAGGGATAAAGTTACCGACATGTCGGTAAAAGTTTCCTTGCGGAAGGAAAAACCTGCCAGCATGAGGATAAACCTTTTTTCAAGTCAGTTGAACTTGTAGACCCGTTGCGCCAGACGATACATGCTCAGACTGAACTTCCTGCCCCAAGCGCCAGAGACGCTGGTTAGTAAAGAAGGAATGGTACTCTTTATTTTTCGATAGAGGAACCGGTCGGAACGGTATAAAAAGTCCCAAAAACATGCGCGCTTTTTAAGGCTGGGTTTTGCGCCATCAATGTACAGTAAAATAGTCAAAATGGAAATCATCATGGAAAGATAGTTGAGCATGTATCTGGCAAGTTTTGGCCAGGTTTTGTACACTTGCTGTAGGTCGTGTGCTTTTACCATAAGTTTGCTTATGCCAATCTGTTGATCCACTCGCGAGAGCATAACCCGCTCATTGACCGATTGATCCGCACGACCAATGGAATAGTGATACAGGTTCTCGTCTAAGTAGCGGATGCTTTTGACAAAAGGCAAGGGCTGATAGACAAAGATGTTGTCCACATAAAACGTGTGCATGGGTAGTTCAAGATTACAATTACGTAGTAACGCGGTTCGGTAGATGACCGAGTGCATAAGCAGATACTGGGATGGTCTGAAGCGCCCGATGTCATTCCATGAAAACACACGGTTAAGGGGGAATACGTTGGCATAGCGCATTACTCGCTGGGCATGAATGCCCTGATGCTCGTAGACGTAGTTAGCGATAAAGAGGTCTGGCTCCGCGTTCCATCGAACCGCTTCCCGTAGCACGTTCATAATGCGCCGTAACGCGGGGGTGTCAAGCCAATCGTCGGAATCGACAACTTTGAAATAATGTCCACAGGCAAGATGGAGACCTCGCATAATTCCTGCGCCGTGGCCCCCGTTTTCCTGGTGGACAACCGTGATAAGTGCGGGATAGCGGGCAGCGTAGGCGTCGCATATTGCGGGCGTCTCATCGCTTGAGCCATCGTCAATCAGAATGATTTCAAAATCCGCGCTGGAGAAACTGCCGCCACTGTCAAAACACGAAAGTAGAGAATCAACACAGGGCCTCAGATATGAAGCGGAGTTATAACAGGGGACAGTAAACGAGATGATCTTTTCTTCATTACTCATAGTTTAACTATTAGTAATATCAATTTTTTCCTTTTTGTCTAGGGTCTGATTCACTCGTTTCATCATCATGAACTTTAACATTGGCTAGATGATGATGACGTGGATGAAGATGTTCAGGACGTTAGCGATGTTTGAAGCCAGCACCTATCCGACAATGGGCGAAACCAGAGGCGTTACCAGCGTGGGAGCGCAGACGCAGGTAAGGTAAATCCCTAGCACGGTGAGGGCATACATCACCAGAGCGCTATCGAACTTGTTATTCGTGTTGAAGACCAGTTTGCATTGCACGGTAAAGTTAACCGTCTGTGCGGTAGCATAACTGAGCAGAAAGGCATAGTATAAAGCACACCATTTTGTTCTACCTGACGAAGCATTGTATGAAAAAATTATTGCATCGGATATATATGCGTCAATAGCACAAAAATATGGTTTTCAATATATTAGTAAACCGCAAAAATTAAGAAACAATATGATGATAGTATCTTCTTTACCATTTATGGCAGATTATCGTTATATATACAGAAGAAACTTATGTGGTACACTGGTGTGCTGATTCCTGACGGGATTGGAATAAACCAACACTAATGAATAGAATAAAAAAGAATGGGGCTTCTGGTTGCTGGTTTTGCGACTATGATCTATCAGGGTTCCCTCGCCTTTTTTCTCTTTTCAGGAGGTTTTGGAACAGGCTCCATTAACCCATAATTGTCTAACAGGAATGTCCGCCGCAAACAACTATGCGGCGTATCACTTCCAATGCGGGCGGCCTAGCAGTGACTGGCGTCATCTTAAAGTATCTCCAACGATTTATTTAGGGGTTTGGAAATAGGCTCTATGTACTGTATTTCAGCGATTCCTCATAATGCTCGGCGTCGAGTTCCTCAAATTCGTACTGTGCCAGATAGCGTCGGAGATGGAAACAGAGGTTACACTTCGACGGATAACCGGCCTTATCCGGCACAAACGGAACCGGCGCGTCATTGCCGCGCTCCAGCGCCAGTCGCAGCAATGCGGCTACACCGCCTTGATACAGCGCCTCAAACACTGGATACCTTCCGTCAGGAATACCCGCGATGAGCTCCGCCAGTGGGAGCCGCAGACCCGTACAGCCCGATGGAATAAAGTAAGCGTGCAAGTCAACGTGGAAGTGATTGGTGGAGAGCAGGCCGCTGCATGGCTTATCATCGACTAGTTTATTATAAGGAAAAGACTTGCTATATGTGCGTTCAATGTTGATTGCCCGCCCGCCGAGGCGTATGTCATAGACGCGAGCTGTATCCCGGATATAGGCTGGCGAGAGCCGCGCTTCCATCTCGGCGCGACTGTGGCTTTTATGCGCCTCAAGCCGCGAAAGGGATGACACGAACTGTTCCTTCCATAAAAAGTAGCCCATGCCTGCTTCATCGCAGAGACGCGCCAGGTCCAGAGGATTGCGGTATGCCACATACTCCGCGTGAAAGGGATCGAGCGAGATACAAAGCGTGTCCACGCCCTGGTCCAGCAAACGCCTGAGCTGCTCCGTAGCTTCGGGCAGAGACGCCCAGAACGCGTTAGTTTCCACATACTCAATGCGGATCCCGGCGCTGTTCAGTTCCTGCGCCATCATGACAAGGCCATTGAAATCCAGAAACGGTTCTCCGCCGCCAATATGTACTGATCGGCAGCGTCCAGCCCGCAAGAGCCAGCAGACTTGTCGCGCTGTTTCCAGCGTGATATATCCCGCCTCCCGCGTAGGCGAACAGGCATACAGACAGTGCCGACACGCCGCTGTACAGCGATAGTTCACCATGACGCCTCCGTGATAGAGGGTCTTTGTTTGTATACTCATACCAAAAACGCCGTGCCTTGCTGAGTTCCAGCAACGAGCGCCTCAAGCGCCCGTTCCCGCCCACCGTGGGCAAGGATCATGGGGATGCCGTAAGACATAACCCGCTCCGCCGCATCCAGCTTCGTGGCAATCCCGCCCGTGCCAAAGTTATTCGTGCCGCCAATGCTGATGTGCGACTTAGTGGCCGAAATGTCGCTCACTTTCTCAAGAAGAACCGCATCAGGATGATCCTTTGGGTTCTCACAATACAGCCCGTCAATGTCGCTGAACAGGATGAGTAAATCCGCGCTCCAGAGTATCGCTGACTGAGCTGCAAGCGTATCATTATCACCAATCTTGATCTCCTCAACACCCACGGTGTCGTTTTCATTTATGATAGGCACGATACCTTCATCAACTAAGGTAAAAAGGGTGTTACGCATATTCAGGGTGCGGATTGAGTCACCAAAATCGTCCCGTGTCAGCAGTATCTGGCCAATATGAAGGCCATGTATCTGAAAAGCACGTCGCCACGCGTCCATAAGTTCCACCTGGCCCACCGCACAAAGCGCCTGCTTGTAGTGAATATCCTGCTTCCGCACCCATTTACTCATTGTAGACAGCCCGGCAACCTGCGCGCCCGAAGATACAAGCACGATCTGTTTACCCGTGTTGATGAGTAACGCGGCTTGTTCCGCGAATTTCTTGAGAAAAACCTCGTTGATACAGCCCCTACTATCCGCGAGGGTATTGGAACCAATTTTGATAACAATCTTGCGCGCCTGCGCAATGAGTTTTGCTATTGTGTTCATGCTTTTACTGCCGTATATGCCCAGAACCAGAGATATGATACTTCACTGTGGTGAGGGCTTCAAGTCCCATTGGCCCACGTGCGTGGAACTTCTGGGTACTGATGCCAAGTTCCGCGCCAAAGCCGAACTCGCCGCCGTCGGTGAAGCGCGTTGAGGCGTTGACATACACGCAGGCCGCGTCAATCCGTGCCTGAAAGTCCTTTGCCGCACTCAGATCACTGGTAAGAATCGACTCGGAATGGCGGGTCCCATAGTGGTTAATATGCGCGATAGCCTCATCAAGCGTATCCACTGTTTTTACTGCTAGTATGTAATCAAGAAATTCAGTTTCCCAGTCTGTTTCTTCAGCGTCTCTCAAAACCAGCGTAACAGGCGCGGCGCCAATAGCCGCCTTTGCCCGCTCATCACAGCGCAGCTCTACGCTTCCTGCAAAGCGCGCCGCAAGAAGCGGCATCAGAGCCGCGACCTCGCCACTATGAATAAGCACGGTTTCCACCGCATTACAAGCTCCGGGCCTTTGTACCTTAGCGTTTTCAATAATGTCAAGCGCGTTCTGAATCTCCGCGCTTCTGTCCACATAGATATGACAGTTCCCTTCCCCAGTTTCAATTACCGGTACATGCGCATTATCCACCACCCGGCGTATGAGTTCCCGCCCGCCACGCGGCAGCACTACATCAATAAAGCCCCGCGCTCCAAGAATCGTGTCCACATCCTCATGCTTGCCAGAATCCGCCAAAGCCACCGCCTCCGCTATACCGCCGCCCTGTTCCAGCCCCTGCCTGATAAGCGCCACCAGTACGCGGTTCGACTCCAGCGCCGACGAAGACCCACGAAGCAGGATAGCGCAGCCAGCCTTGTACGCAAGGCTGAAAGCATCCACCGTAACATTAGGACGCGACTCGTAGATGATAGCCGCAACACCCAACGGCACGGTTACCTGCTCAATAAACAAGCCATTTGACGTGGTCCAGCCGGCGCGAACCTTGCCCACTGGGTCATTGAGCCGTATTACAACAGTAAGACTATCGATGATGCTGTCAATCCGCTTATCAGTAAGGCGCAAGCGGTCAACAAGCGCTTCTTTCATGCCATTACTGACAGCCTTTGCCACATCAAGCGCATTTGCCTTGAGGATAAGGCCACGATTCGCGTCCAGCACACGCGCCACTGACTCAAGCGCGGCGTCTTTCTGCCTGCCAGTCTGCTGGGCTAAAGCAGACTGCGCTGTCTTAAGAGAAACAAACACTGGTTCCAGTAAATTCATTAACACCTCTGAACTATTCCTGACGATAAGATTAAGATATAATAGCATAACATTCTTTTAGGTGGCAATGCCAGCCATCATACCATCTGTAGCGGTGGTCATAGCCGCCGCGAATAAGGAAGTCGCAATGAAAAACATACGCTCTCTTCTCTATATAAGCATCTTCGTGGTATTCGCCTCCTGCGCCAGCAACCGAAGCGTAATCAGGGCGGAGCCTGAGTCGGTTCCCAGCGCCCCAGTGGAAGAGCCTTCGCCTATGGACCTGGCAACGCGGCGCGTCAAGCAGAACCTGCCTGACATACACAAATACTTTGCACTTGACGAAGTCGCTGACATCATCATCATGGCCGACCTCACCGAGCAGTCCGAAGACTTCCATGTGGTTTATGACCTGGTGAACGCTGTACCTGCTGCCGACGGTTCCCGTTTTACAGTCAGCTTCTCGATAAGCAGTAAGCAGAGCGGCAAGACCCGCGACGATACCCTTGAATGGCTCATTCAGGAAGACAAAGCCGGCCTGCTTCTCTCACTGGACGATGACTATCAGGACGTGTGGACCGAGTACCTCGACCTCTTTGACCAGTACAGTGCAAAGATCACATTTTTTGTGCAGGGTCGCCTTGATCCCTTCTGCACCCTTGCACTGTCGCGTGGACATGATGTTGGCTATCACAGCATCAACCATCTCAACCTGCCAAAGGTATCGCGGGAAGTGTTTTTTGAAGAGACCACCTCAGACATCAACACATTCAGAGATGCAGGCATCCCGCTGAACTCCTTTGCCTACCCATACGGACTTTCCGAGTCGTGGATGCATGAAGAACTACTTCGCTATTTCAAGATACTGCGGGGCTATGGTGTTACTTTTCGCGTCTATGACACCGCAGCAATCCAACGCGGCTACATCAGTTCCAAAGCTATTGATAATACGCTTTACAAGCAGAACACAGCTTTCGAGGCCATCATCACCCTCATGCTCCGAACCGTCAAGTTCATTGGCGGCGACATTGTGTTACCCCTTACCACACACACCATCACCGATAACGCAGACTGGGGCATCAAACCAGCGCGGCTTGAATACCTGCTTCGCATGGCTAATCAGCTCCAGCTCAAGTTCTACCGTTACAGCGACTTTGAGCCTCTGTAAGGACAGTTAAACTCTGCCACTCGCATAGTTGTACATAGCGTTTATACTCAAACTTGGAATTATCTCCTCTTATGGCTTGCATCATACAAGCAACCAGCACTATACTCATGTAAGATGATAACACACATCGAACCAAAAATCCCTCGGTGTTAGGCGCGAGGACTTGTCAAAGGGGAAACATGAAATCGCTGTTAATGGGAAATGAAGCTATCGCTTGGGGCGCACTCCACGCTGGAGTGCGGGTCGTAAGCGGCTATCCCGGCACTCCTTCCACCGAGATACTCGAAACGATCGCCAGAGAAGCACAGCATCGGCCTGAAATCCACGTGGAATGGTCGGTCAATGAAAAAGCCGCGCTGGAAGTCGCCGCAGGCGCTGCCTGTGCAGGGGCGCGCGCATTGGTAACAATGAAACAGGTGGGGCTTAACGTCGCCTCTGACCCGCTTATGAGCCTTAACTACATCGGCGTCAAAGGCGGACTCGTGATCGCGGTCGCCGATGACCCAGGCCCCATTTCTTCCCAGACCGAACAGGATACACGACACTTCGGCACATACGCCAAGCTCGCGGTCTTTGACCCAGCCTCGCCAGAAGAAGCCTATACTATGGTCGCAGACGCCTTCGCCTACTCAGAGCGATACGGCCATCCAGTCATTCTGCGACCTACTACTCGCATCTGCCATAGTTACGCTTCAGTGGAACTGCTAGAACAAACGCCGCCAGAGCAGCAGCCCGCGTTTCAGCGCGATAACGGACGCTGGGTCATCTTTCCAAGCCTCGCCTACCGTAACCATATCAAGATCGAGAACGACCTTCTTCATATGGCCAAAGACTTCTCATCATATCCGGGAAACGCGCTGTCTGGCTCTGGTACGAAGGGCATTGCCTGCGGCGGAGTCAGTTACGCCTACACGCGGGAAGCCCTGCTCGACATCACGGCAGAGTATAAACTGCTCAAGGTCGGAACAGTTCCCTTCCCCGCAAGCCTCGGCCTGGACTTCCTCAATGGGCTTGATCAGGTTCTGGTTATCGAAGAGCTAGACCCCGTGATTGAACTGGAACTTATCGCCCTGTGCGGCCAGCATCAGCTGCCAGTGAAGATACGGGGCAAGCGTTCCAGCGATATGCCGTTTGCTGGCGAGAACACGGTCGCGCTGATTGCAGAACAAGCGCGGGCGTTTCTGGGCGTCACAGCAAAAACGCCGCCGCCAGATCGCGAGATCAACCTGACGGCGCTTCCGGCCCGCCCCCCAGTACTATGCGCGGGCTGTCCCCATCGCGGCTCATTCTTCGCGGTTAAGACCGTAATCGCCGAACACAAGCGCAAGGCCGTGTTCTCAGGCGACATCGGTTGTTACACCCTGGGCAACGCTCCACCGCTGGACATGGTAGATACCTGCCTCTGCATGGGCGCAGGCATCACTATGGCTCAGGGCATTAACCGTGCAGAACCAGACACGCTTAACTTCGCCTTCATCGGCGACTCTACCTTCTTCCATACCGGCATACCTGGCCTGATCAACGCCGTGTATAACCAAGCCAACATCATTGTGATCATTCTCGACAACTTCACCACCGCCATGACCGGTAATCAGGCGCACCCAGGCATGGGCAGAAGCGCAACTGGCGCGACGGTACAGAAGGTAAGCATTGTTGACATGGTGAAAGCCATTGGCGTACAAGACGTCGCACGGGCAAACCCCTTTGACCTGCCTTCCGCAAAAGCAGCGGTAAAAGGTATGCTCGACAAGACAGGGACACGAGTCATCATCTTCGAGGCGCCCTGTATCATGGTTCAGCGGGGCGAAAAGCGCTGCGAAATCAATCCCCAGCGCTGCACTGCGTGCGGCCTCTGTGTTAAGCGGCTTGGCTGTCCAGCACTTTCACGCTCCACCGCCAGCGCCACGATTGATCCTGTGCTGTGTACCGGCTGCGGACTCTGCAAAGCGCTCTGCCCATTGAACGCTATTAGTTAGAAGGTCCGCTGATTACGCTGATTTTCGCTGATTCAGAGGGTGTAACACAAAAAATCAGCGTTAATCAGTGAAATCTGCGGACTCTTTTCTCTCTGTCTCAAGCTCACGTTAGTTAGCG
>JAIRYV010000038.1 GCA_031267685.1 Treponema sp. | reverse complement strand
AAACATGTTTGCACGTCATGAAAACATGTTTGCACGTCATGAAAACATGTTTGCACGTCATGAAAACATGTTTGCACGTCATGAAAACATGTTTGCACGTCATGAAAACATGTTTGCATCGGAGGTGAAGACTATCAAAGGGAAGACCGTTTTCACCACAAACGGATACTACCGGTATTCAACGAAGTTGATACAGGTAGTTAGCGAGCCACTTGATTAAGCGTCTCGTTTATCGTATACTATGAGTAGTTTGTTTCTCAAACAAATCGTTCATAACATAAATAGAAAGGAGTACTTTATGACAGAGCATCGTGGTTTACTGCCACAAGTTGAAGATGAGTTAGTAGTTTGGGGGGAAAATTTTGTCCCGCAGGTTGTAGCTAACGCTGCAAGTTTGCAGATTCCCACGGAGGAAGCAACAGATTTGCAAGCCGCGTTTAGTGCTTTTAAGTCTTTACACATCCAAGCCAGAGGTCCCGCAAAGAATGCCATTATTATCGCGGAAAAGAACGCGGCAAAAAAGGGATTCGTCCACCTGGTCAGGGAAATGGTCAAATTCCGTTTCGCCAACCCCATCATCACTGACACTACTCGTGTTCAGTATGGTCTACACGTCAAAGACCCCACCCACACCAGTCATGGGATTCCGACGACCCGCCCTGATTTCAATATCAAAAACAAGGACTTCCGCCGTTTGAGCATTAATTTCCATGATCAAGACTCAAACAGCAAGGCAAAACCTTGCGGCGTAAACGGCGCGGTTATCTCTTGGGCCGTACTCGATCAGCCGCCGTCCAATATAGGCGCGTTGAGTAGCTCGGTTTTGGCGACTCGCACTCCCCACACGCTTGAATTCATCGAAGAGGAGCGGGGTAAAACGGTATACATTGCCTTGCAATGGCAGAATACCAAAGGACAAAAGGGCCCATCGAGTGAAATACTATGGGCCATAGTTCCTTGAGCAGCTTGAAAAGCGATTTTGCATACGGCTGACACTAAAGGCTCAAAAGCTGCCAGTCGATTCTTGAGCCACGGAGTCTTGCGCGAGTGCATCGTGCAAGACTCCGCTTGTATGTATGCAGCGCTCCCCTCGCATTGTATGTATGAAATCGCCAATATGCTCGGTTTTGAAAATGCCTGTTACTTCACCAGGGTTTTCGCCGTCATACTGGATTGTCTCCAACAGAATATCAAAAAAATATAAAAAATCAATGAAGCTATCATAGCCTCGTACAACTGTCTTCGTACGAGGCAACAGGCCGCCTTCACTGGCAATATTGTGTCTGTACATTCCGCAAGTCCGTGTATTTGCCGTCCGTGTCGGACGCCAGGGATTCAAGCCCACTGCACTGAACCACAGCGGTAATCTGAGCATATTCAACCTTTACCGGTTCTGCATCAAACGTAAAGCCTATGTCTTTCTGCATAATCGCGCCATCGTTCCAGTGCCGGTAGTCATTGATTACTGTATCATCAATTACCGCATCAAAACATTACCAGGGAACATAGTTTGGCGCCCATTCCGGCAGAAAAACTTGACTCGAAGGTCTTGTAGACAGCTTGCCATTGGCATTCAGCGTATAATCCTGGCCATTAATTCCATAGACCATGTAATCATAGGTTGCCTGATCCGAATAGAGCAAATCAATTACTTTGAGATAGTCTTCAGGATGAATAGTATTGGCGGAAAGTTGAAAGGCCGTAGAATATATTCCTCGTGAAATCTTTGGCCGGTTACGAGTCTCACCAATAAAAAAACACTGAAGTTTTGCGTTGGGGTTGGCAAGACGCTGCGAACGTCTGTTAGCCAAGCAGTCCACACGCAGCTGTATCTCTATCAACTATACTATAATCAATCCTTTTTGTCTATACCTGATCGGGCAAGAGAGGCGTTTTTATACTCCAGCATCCTCGTACCACATACCACTCTTGCGTATCTTTTGATTACGGTAACGTACCAACACCGAGGGGTTACGGGTGGAAAGGTCTTTGATGTCCCGCATCAGTATCTCTTTGATGAGCGCGGCGGAGGCATCTGGATCAGTGTGAGCGCCACCCGGCGGCTCTGGAATAACGCCATTCACCATTTTGAACTCCATCAGGTCTTTGCTGGTGATACGAAGCATTGCTGCCGCGTCCTTTGCCTTGCTTACATCACGCAGGAGGAGCGACGCGCCACCTTCCGGGCTGATCACCGAGTAGATCGCGTTTTCCAGCATATATACCTTGTCGCCAACGCAAAGGCCAAGCGCACCGCCAGAACCACCCTCGCCAATGATGATGCAGACAATCGGTGTTTTAAGCTGACTGAACTCTTTCAGGTTACAGGCGATTGCCTCTCCAATGCCACGCTCCTCAGCGCCAAGACCAGGATATGCGCCAGCAGTATCAACAAAGGTAACAATAGGACGATGGAATTTTTCCGCCTGCTTTGCTAAACGCAGCGCCTTACGATACCCTTCGGGGTTCGCCATGCCATGGTTGCGATGCATGTTCTCCTTGAGCGTGCGTCCCTTTTGGTTGGCAATTATGGTAATCGGCTGCCCATCAAGAAAACCAATCCCCGCCACAATGGCAGCATCATCGCCAAAGTACCTGTCGCCGTGCAGCTCTATGAAACCTTCAAAAATGCGCTGGATATAGTCAAGAGCATAAGGACGATCCTGATGCCGAGCAAGTTCAACAAGCCGCCATGTTGCCTCCATGTGAGACCCTGTCTGTATCTTTTCCTCAAGCTTGTCTAGCTCCTTTTTTGCATCAAGACCTTCCTCTAGTACGAGTTTCTTCAAATCCTCAAACTTATTCCACAGTTCAAGACTATTCATGCCAATCCTCCCTGGGCCTTTGACGGCGTTTTATGAAGCTCAATGAGATGCGCGATGGTGTGCCGTTGGTCGTGGCGTTTAACAATGAGGTCAATAAAACCTCTTTTAAGGTGACACTCTGCCCGCTGAAACCCTTTTGGCAGAGATTGCCGTATAGTGCTTTCAATGACACGGGGACCGGCAAAGCCAATAAGGGCGTCGGGTTCAGCCAGTATAATATCCGCCAGCATTGCAAAGGACCCGGTAACGCCGCCAGTGGTAGGATCGCACAGTACCACAAAGAATGGTACGCCTGCCTTGTCCAACTCAGCAACAGCACTGGATGTTTTCGCCATCTGGAGGAGCGAGAATATGCCCTCGTGCATACGCGCCCCGCCAGAACTGGTGTAGAGTACCACTGGCACTCGTTCCTCCGCGCCCTTGAGGAGCGCGCGCGTGATCTTCTCGCCAACAACTGAACCCATAGACCCGCCCATGAAGTTGAAGGACATAAGTCCCAGTATCAGCGGTTTTCCCTCAATGGTACACGTGCCAGTAATGACCGCATCATTCATCTGTGCCTTGGCTTGAGCCTCGCTGAGCTTCGATTCATAGCCTGCAAGCTCAATAGGGTTGCGCGAGCGTAGATGAGGGAACCATTCGACAAAGGATCCCTCATCAATCAGATACTGGAGACGCTCCGCTGGCTCCATACGGTAGTGGTGGCCGCATGCAGGGCAGGTCTTGAATGCGGCGTCAATATCCTGCGCAGCATATTGCCCACCGCATGATGGGCAGGGCTGGGTAGATTCAAACATAGGCTCCATATTCCCCTTTCTTAGTATTAGTTAGACGCTTAGGTGATCTTCACCATAAGCGTCTTGTTGTTCAAGGATATACCAATTTTCTTTCAAGGTATAGTAGTTACAGACGTATTCTGGCGTCTGCTTTTAATCTGTGCCAAAAGTGTGGTTATAGTAGGCAATACCAAAGGTACCGGAGCGGAATACGTTTTCTTCTATTATATAGAGTTGTTGGATATGGTTTGTCTTGATACCTTCGATACGCAGCTCGTGCAAGGCGCGTTCCATGCGACACAGGGCGCGGTCGCGCGTGGGTGCATAGACAATGAGCTTTCCTACCATTGAATCGTAATAGGGCTGCACTGTGTAACCAGTGTAGAGGTATGAGTCAAAGCGAACCCCGGGACCGCCTGGAACGTCTAGACGGGTAATACGCCCAGTGCTTTGCGCATTGATACGGCACTCTATTGCCCAGCCGCTTGCCCGCACGGTACCCGGGTCGCTTTCCAGACGCGCTTCAGTACACGCGAGGATTTGCTCACGGATAATGTCAGTGTTGGTGACAAGCTCGCTCACGGGATGCTCCACCTGAATACGGGCGTTGACTTCCATAAAGTAGAAGAGATTCCCCTCAACCAAAAACTCGACTGTTCCCGCGCCCTGATACTTGAGTTCCTGAAACAAGCTGATAGCAGACCTTTGCATACGGTTACGTGTTATCGATTTCATGCCTGGGCATGGACTTTCCTCAATGAGCTTTTGGTGGTTCTTTTGTACTGAACAGTCGCGTTCACCCAGTGAAACCACCTTATCCTTACCATCAGCAAGGAGCTGCACTTCCACATGTCGGGGGTTTTCAAGAAAACGTTCAATGTAGACACGCTTATCGCCGAAGTTTGCCTCTGCTTCAGCAGAAGCCAGGGCAAAGTTTTCGGCAAATTCATCCTCTGTCCACACAATACGCATACCCTTACCACCACCGCCAGAGGCTGCCTTGATGATTATGGGAAACCGCAAGTGCTTTGCGGCCGTATACGCCTTGTCAGGATCAGTCATGGCATCATCCGTACCAGGTATTATTGGTAAACCGAAGCGCTTGGCGGTTTTACGCGCCTGTATTTTGTCTCCCAGAAGTTCCAGGACATCAGTGCTTGGTCCAATGAAGGTGAGGCCATTGTCCCGGACAAGGCGCGCAAAGGAGGCTGTCTCTGACAGAAAGCCAACGCCTGGGTGAATAGCATCGCTGTTGGTATGTATCGCTGCCATCAGCAGGTTATTACTGTTAAGATAGCTTTGCGACGGCGGCGGAGGGCCTATACACACTGCCTGATCAGCAAGCCGGACATGAAGACAGTCCTGATCAGCAGTGGAGTATACTGCTACTGTCTTAATACCGAGTTCCCGGCACGTTCTGATGATACGAACCGCTATCTCGCCGCGGTTCGCTATGAGCAATCGTTTGATCATGTAAGTCGCTTAACCTCAAATAAGGGTTGGCCATACTCAACGAGAACGCCAGTGGCGACTTTTACTGAGACAATCTCACAATCAAATTCTGCTTCGAGTTTGTTCATCGTCTTCATTGCCTCAAGGATACAGAGCGTTGCGCCTGCTTTGACCTTTGTGCCTGGTGTTACGAATGGCGGCGCAT
Organism: Treponema sp.; assembly: GCA_031267685.1. Lineage (GTDB taxonomy): Bacteria > Spirochaetota > Spirochaetia > Treponematales > Breznakiellaceae > JAIRMT01. The sequence continues at coordinate 19,543 of JAIRYV010000038.1, read as the reverse complement.
CTGGTGCAGGTGCTGCATAAAATACAGCGACAAGCGGACTGGTTATGGGTTCATTTTCTGTGGCTGTATGGTTCGGGCTATGGGTCAAGACCGCATCGATTTCAGCTTGATTAAGCGAGATGCCTTCTAGTACCATCTCAGACTTAGGCGCATTGCTCTCTTGTTTTGGCGGGATGATGCTTGCAGGTTTTTCGTGTACAGAAGATTCCGGCGCTTTGCTATACAATGGCGCTGTTGAGTCGCCAGCCTTCTTCCGCAGTACCAGATGTGTTTTTCCATCATCATAGACAAGTTCTACTATATCACCGGTGCTGAACTTATCTAGTATTGTGAGCAATAAAGTATCATTCATACTAATTCCTCCTCTATTGTTGCTGGATCAATGTCAGCGTCGTAGTCAACGCCGCTGACATCAAAGCCATGTGCTTCAAAGAAGTCGTGTTTGAAGCCTACAAGATCAGTATCGGTAGGCACGGTCTCATCAGTAACTCTTTTCATGCGGGCGATGACTTCTGCCTGTACGTCTTCGCGCATCTCCCAGTCGTCGAGGCGGATGCGCCGCTCATTATCGACACGCACGCTGCTAATAGGAAAGTAGAGCCGGTTTTTATAGAGTCGTGTGATCTGCTCGATGCAGCCTTCGTGTATACCCTTGTCCTTCATCACCTTGAACAGGCAAGACACATAGAACGGAATGATAGGGATCACCGCGCTTGCCCGTGTTACCACAGCCTTGTTTACGGATACCCATGCAGCTCCGCCGTTGGAAGAGAGTCTGGCGTTGATGGCGTTACTTGTCCGTTCAAGGTCTTCTTTAGCGCGTCCTATGGTGCCGTTTTTGTAAATGGGCCAGGACAGTTCTGGTCCGATGTAGGTATAGGCCACGGTTCGTACTGAGGGTGACAGTACGTCTGCTTTATCGAGCGCGTCAATCCAAAGGTTCCAATCTTCGCCTCCCATAACCTTGATGGTACTATCGATTTCTTCGGGTGAAGCTGGTTCAGCGCTGACAATCTTGAGTTTCTCGGTCATTATGTCAAGGGTCTTACCGGAATACTCCGTGCCAATAGGCTTTATCACCGAGCGATACATCACGCCCGTGTTAGGGTCTATGCGCACTGGCGATGCCAGCGAGTATACCAGCAGGTCGATCTTCGGCGGTATGCTGAGTAGAGCGGCTATGGATTGCGTCGCTTCAATGACAGCCGCCTTTGTTTCGTTAGAGAAGGCGTCGCCATCAAGGGTCTTGGCGGGAAGACTAGCTTTAGCAGCAGCGCGTTCAAAAGCCATGTTATTATAGTATCCGGGAGTGCCGGGCTTGGTCTTTGACCCTGGCTTTTCAAGGGACACGCCTATTGTTGCTGCACGGTATCCAAAGCCCGCGGCAATACGGCTTGCCAGTCCATAGCCTGTAGAGCAGCCGATTACCAGCGCCAGTTTTGGCGACTCCACGCTTGGTGTGAGGTGTTGCTTTACATACGCGATCTGCTGTTCGACTACTGCCGCACATCCCTTTGGATGGCTATTGAGACAGATGTTGTTTCGTACCATTGGTTTTATAAACATGTTATACTCCTGTAATGAATTATATGCCTGTACCAGTGAGACAGAGCCATTCCGCCTCTACCGCAAGTTCTTCGCCAACGTAAGCTTTGCCTGCTTGCTTAATCATTTTACCAGAAATCCGTAGGTTTTCAATCTCGCACCGTACTTCTTCCTCTGGTCGAACCTGTCGCCGGAACTTCACCTTATCTACAGACGCGAGGAAAAACAGTACATCGGGCTTCAATATACCCAGGGAACGCAGCCCTGCTCCGCCAGATTGCGCCATTGTTTCGATGAGGATAACCCCTGGCACGACCGGATACTGAGGAAAGTGTCCGGCAAAGAAGAATTCATGTTCAGTAAAGACATGGCGTGCTATGATCTGAGCGCTGTTGGCACTGATGATCTCATCAACAAACAGAAATGGGGATCGGTGTGGTAACAACGCTTCGATTGTGGTACTCATGATTTCTTGTACTCCTAAAGATAGAATAGAACGTACATATTTTATTATGATACTGTATTTCGTATACAAATCATTTTTATGATTATGCCGATATAAATATATACAACATTTATGGCATATAGTCAAGGCTTGATAGAGGGAATATGAGTGCCGTATCATGGTATTTTCTCAGATATAGTATCGGCTCCTTACATGGTCCTTGAGTGGTTTTTGCGTTATGTTCCCCTGGTTAGCCTATTGAGCCTCCCAAAATATACGCCATGAGCGAAAGCAGGTTTTCCTTTATTGAGCCTCTCCTAAACGGTAGCCCATGCCATAGACTGTTAGGATATACTTAGGGGCTTTTGTGTCATCTCCGATTCTTGCCCTCAGCCGTTTAATATGGCTATCAACAGAACGGTCAAAACCATAGAAATCATCTCCCTTGACAGCTCCAATGATTTCATCACGGGTAAAAATTTTAGCCTGACGGGACATGAAGAGGCTAAGGATAGTATATTCATCACGGGTCAAGGTGAGTGGTTCCCCCTTTTTCCGAACAATTCGGTTTTGTGTATCTATGGTTAAATCACGGTAAGAAAGAAACTCGCCCACACTGTGTGTTCCGTTGACGATTCTCTGACTTTCGTTTCGCCGCAAAGCTGCCCGGACACGCGCCATAAGCTGTCGTGGACTGAATGGCTTAGTAACATAATCGTCAGCCCCGATAGTAAAGCCGTTAATAATGCTTTCTTCCTCCACCTTAGCGGTAATCATAATGATAGGAATGTTTGAGACCTGACGCACCTTTTTACAGAATTCCTCTCCAGAAAGATCAGGCAGCATGAGGTCAAGGAGTATCAAATCCGTCACTTGGTCATCAAAAAATGCCATACCTTCTCTCCCATTTTTAGCGCAAAGTGCGTTAAAACCGTTCATTTCAAGATAGGACTTCACCACTTCAAGGATTTTTGGCTCATCGTCCACCACTAAAACTGTTTGTTTGCCTTTCATACCTCTATTATACTATAAAGTATGGCAACGAGAAAAGCGCCTGATGAGGATGACACCTTTTGAAAGACTAAACCCATACGGCAATAATTTTAATTTATATCCAGTATATTTTATTGTCTATATTTCTGAGGTATTTATAAGTAAATTAGGGAACAATGTTTTTATATTCGATTAACCTTTTAAGGCTTGATGATCTATTTTTTGCTTGTTGAGCCAAGAGCGATAGTATTATGTGAATAATCTATCCAAGTATTGCTTACTGAATTAAAAAGGGTAACTTTATCCCTCTGAGAGCCAATCTTTTTCCATCAGAGGGATATTTTTTTCTGTGAGGGTGAAACAGGCGAGGCACCTACCCATACTTCCAAGAGCGCCAGACCATTTACCTGTCTTATACACCTAAAAGCGCTAAATGTTTTCCAATATGTTTTTCAAGGGCTTTGGCATATTCCACATACTGTTTACGCCAGAGTGTATAAAGCTTGTCCCTGAAGGTATAAGAACCGTCGGGGTTTTTTTTGCTCAAGATAAGGCCATAGGTGATATGGATCAGCTGACGGGAATCGTTGTTTTCAAAAATCAAGGGAAGCTCTTCCTCGCTAAGGGAATCCACGTCTGGGATTTTAGAAAGGTCTGTGGTTACGTGGTAGTATTTCGATGCCTCATCAAAAGCGACCAGGGCGTAGCAATGGACTTCACGGTAAAGCGCGGGGTCTGTTTGGGCAACTACCCGCATGGCTTCGAGCCAGTTTGTTCCGGCAGTTTTAACGTGAAAAACGCCCCGTGTTTCCCTGCCAATAATCGGGAAGACGCTGAACTTATCAGAACCTGAATGTATACTCAGCTTATAGCCAAAATGCCTGGCAATGACAGCGTGTACCTGTATTTCTTTTTCAAACTGGGCAAGGTCTCCTATGTAATCAATGCCCTTTTGAAATTCGCCACAGAAGCGCGGCGCTATAGTGGCGAAAGAAACCCCTGCTTGGATAAGCTCGCGGGCAACAAAGAAATGCTGGAGAGGCGTGGTGATAGAGGCGGTTTCGTCAATAGAGATTTCAAAGTCCGCATTGTACGTACCATCAGCCAGAAAACGCCGATACATATCCACTGCGAAATCCAGTGCCTCGCCATAGATAGCAATGCTTTGTCGCAGTTCCGCCTCGGAGAAGGAAAGGGTGATCCCTTCGCCTATATCAAAAGTTTTATCCAAGTAGGCTTCCTGATATTTTTGGGGCAGAGGAGTGTTTTCTTCAGGTATGCCATTTTTGATATGATCCGAACAATCCAGCGTGATCATGGTAAAGCCCAGAGAAAGGGCGTATTCCACGTCTTTAACGGTTTTCAAGTGATCGCCGTCCGCCCCGAATCCTTTGGTAAAGCCTTCCCTGAAAACCGCGAAGCTGGCTGCGTCTAATACATCCTCATACGTTCTGTTGGTGAGGTTCAGTTCACGAATTGACTGTTGCGCGAATATCGGGAACACGTCATTCTTCTCGAAGACCCTGATATGTCCTGGTGTTGCGATTCCGAGGCGGTCTCCTACGCCGAAGCTCTGGTCTTTTCGCAGTCCGCGAGTTGGGGCGGTAAAGGGAAAGAGTTTGCGCAGAGTTTGCGCGTTGCTATGATTCAGCGGTGCGGTGATAGCCCCTTCGCGCTGTTCCGTTTCGGTGAAGCCCGGATTGCTCGCGTCTTCCGCGCCTTCTCCCGGAGCGACAACGATGAGGTCATGTTCCCCTTCGTTTGCCATAAAAACGACCGACGTTCCTACCTTTTGTATTGATTTTTCGTAGACGTCAAAACCAACATACTGCATACATACTCCTTTACAAGTATTCAGTTATTCTCTCAACGAGAGAGAAGTTTATCAGACATTGGGATACATGGAGATTGTTCAGTTTCAAGCATAACCTATCATCTCCCTTTTCACAAACAGTTGCCTGCCGTGTTTTCGATTCCCTTCAAGGCGTGTACATTCTGTCTATAACAACGTTCCTGTGTCCAATTTTTATATATGTTACTTGAGTATATGCGTTTTGTAAAGTCTTTATAAACCCTAACAGAGTTCTCTGTTTGGCCTTCACAGAGTTCTCTGTTTGGCCTTCACAGACTTTTCTGTTTGGCCCTAACAGACTTTTCTGTTTGGCCCTAACAGACTTTTCTGTTTGGCCTTCACAGAGAACTCTGTTTGGCCCTAACAGACTTCTCTGTTTGGCCTTCACAGACTTTTCTGTTTGGCCTTCACAGAGTTCTCTGTTTGGCCTTCACAGAGTTCTCTGTTTGGCCTTCACAGACTTCTCTGTTTGGCCTTCACAGACTTCTCTGTTTGGCCCTAACAGAGTTCTCTGTTTGGCCTTCACAGACTTCTCTGTTTGGCTCAAGTGATTCTTACGGCGTTTCCCTATGCGGCGCACTCCTGTTCCAGCGCCGCGAGAATCAACGCGCCAACGCCTTTGAAGTCATCGACGCACACAGGCTCGCCGACATAGTACGCAAAGGAGCCATCACGGTAGGGCTGACCACCAAGTCCGGCAACAGAACAGACGCCGTGAAGGTGCGGATCGCCATCAGCATCGTCCTTCACAGCGGTCATTAGCAGCCCCTGATACGCCGCAAACGCCGCTGAACGCGCTGCTTCACGGGCGTCGGCGGCAAGATAGCCCTTACGGAGCATCTTCAACAGAAAGTAGGTAAACATCGCCGTAGCTGAGCTTTCCAGATAGTTGCCAGTGCGCGCGCCCTGATCCAGCACTTGGTACCAGAGGCCGCTGGGGTCTTGGCAGGCAAGCAGCGGTGGAACAAGCCCCTCAGCTATGGTAATGAGCGCCTTGCGCTCCTCCACCCGCGTTTGGGGTATAAAATCAAGCACGTCAACAATAGCCATGCAATACCAGCCCATGGCCCGTCCCCAGAAGTGCGGAGAACAGCCCGTGTCCGGGTTCGCCCACGTCTGTTTGTTGTCTTCGTTCCATGCGTGATAGAGCAGGCCAGTAGCGGGATCACGCGCCTTCTCTACCATCAACATAAACTGGTGGGTGATGTCAGCGAAATCGTTGACAGCGCCAGACATGGCGACATACTGTGCGTAGAATGGTGCCGCCATGTAAAGCCCGTCCAACCACATCTGATACGGGTATATCTTTTTGTGCCAGAAGCCCCCACTCTTGGTACGCGACTGGGCGCGAAGCTGCTGTCTCAGGGTCTCGATGGCAATGCGGTACTTCTGTTCACCGCTTGTTTTATAAAGCGTAAACAGCATTTTACCCGCGTTGATCTGATCGAGGTTGTACTCGTCACTTTTATAAGCAGCGATACTGCCATCGTCCCTAATCATGGTATCATACATGGACTTTACCCATGAACAGTACTCGGCATTACCTGTTCGCTCTCCAACAGCGTAGATGCTTTGCAGAACAAGCCCGTGTTCATAGTGCCAACGAACCTGCTCCGGCGTGTAATGGCGCATAATCATCCGCGCCATGCGTTCTGACAACAGCTTCACTTTACCCGCCTACTGGATATAGCCTGCGGCTTCAGCCGCCTCTATTCCAGATTTTTCCCATTGAAGACCGCCCATACTATCAAAGTTACTGACCCATGTTCTCCATGTGTCCGGGGTTAGGGGGCGCTGACCTGTAGCAAACTCAATAACACCCTGCTGAAGGAAACGCTGTAAGTCGTTACCTGCTGGCGGCAGAGTATCTCCGCCAATGTTCGGGGTCCAGGGACGGCTCTGCATATCCTGCAATACGGTCAGTGCGCTCATGGGCTTGCCCGATGTTGGCGCCTTGTACGTTGGGTAACGGGACAGCAGCTCGATCTCGCCGTTGTAGTAGACGATGTTGCGGAGCTGGGTCAGGGGCTGCATTTCAGGGCGCGTATAGCCTTTGCTGGGGTCTGGAAGCCCGTCAACAGAGGGAGAACCGTCAGGGCCAAGGTTATAGTTAACGCCCTTTTCTCCCCAGCCGAGGAGATAGTAGCCCTCGTCAGACGACATCCATTCGAGCAATTTGGCAATGGCCGGCCCCTTACCTGCCTGTATCGCCTTTGTCGATACGCTATAAATGCGGTAGGACTGCGTATACACGCCCACAGACTGTTTGCCAGCAAGCCCCTTCGGCGGGTCAATGACTAGCCAGTCGCCGTTGGGGAAGTTCTTGTCAAACGGGGTGTAGTTCGATTCAGCTGCATACGCAGCGTTCTGTTCGCGCATAACGCCGAAGCGTCCCTGTTTCCACGCCGCACGGAAGTCGTCCTTGTTATAACTGATCCAGTTAGGGTCAATCACTTTCTCGTCAACCATACGCTTCACATAGGCAAGTGCGTCATAATACTCTGGCTTATGGAGGTTGAGTCCTGCGTCTACTTTAGTGAGGTCCCATGTACCAGCAACACCAAAAGCGCCAAATAGCGGGTCAAAACGGCGACCAAGCCCGTCCTCAAAGCTGCTGGCAGTGAGTTCAAGGAACGCGCCAAAGCCATAGGTATCGGCGCGGCCATTACCGTCCGGGTCGTTCTCAGTAAACGCCTTCATCACCGTGAAAAGCTCTTCGGAGGTAACTGGCACTGACAGGCCGAGCTTGTCGAGCCAGTCCTTGCGGATAAGCAGCCCTTCGTTCTTGATGATAGCGCCCGGGGACGGGAACCCGTAGGCTTTGCCATTGAACGTAACGTAGCTTATGGCGTCTGTGTCGTACATGATGCTGGTGCGATGCGGCATTTGGGCGAATAGATCATCGACCGGCGCGGCAACGCCAATACGCACGAGGTTGCGCAACACATCGCGGTTCACCTGAAACAGGTCTGGTAACGAGTTACCCGCAGCTGCGGCGTTAATTTTAACGTCCTGATCACCAGGACCTGAAGGCAGGGCGCTGATCCTGAGATCGATGTTCAGGCGATCCTTGATAATCTGGAGAACCTTCCAGTCTGCTGGAGGCGGCCCCGCTTCCGTAACGGACGCGCCATACCACAACTCAATCGTAACCGGAGCGTTTGCCCCGCTTTGCGCCGCGCCGCTGGTCTGACTACCACCGCCTGCAAAACCATATGCAGCGATACCGACAAATAAACAACACACAAATGCTTTCTTCATTTCCTCTCTCCTTAAAAATATTGCAAAGGCCATTGCCAATCAGCGCACTGACTGTGTTTAGCCCTTAACGCCCCCTAAAAGTGTGCCTTTGGTAAAGTATTTCTGGATAAAGGGGTAAGCGATGATCATGGGTATGGCCGCCATGAATACACTTGCCGCCTTAATCGCCTGTATCGGCGCTTCTCCAAAGGCACTCACCTCAACGAATTCATTCATGCCGCTGGCCATCAGGATATTCCGCAACAGTATTGGCAATGGCTGCAGACTATTGTTGTTGATGTAGAGCATGGCATTAAAGAAGTCGTTCCAGAACGACACGCCATAGTACAGCCCGATGGTCATGATTATGGGCTTTGATAACGGCAGTATGATGCGTACCAGTACATACCATTCAGGCGCACCGTCAATACGGGCTGATTCTTTGAGTTCATCAGGAATACCCTCGAAGAAGCCGCGCATAATAAGGCAGTTGTAGGTACTGATTGCCCCGGGCAGGAATACTGCGGCAAGGTGATTCGTCAGTCCCAGCCTCTGTACCACCAGATACGTAGGAATCAGACCCACGTGAAAAAGATACGGCAATAAGATGAGAATGTTGAGGAAACGGCGCCCCGGCAATGTTTTCACAGAAAGCACATAGGCTAACGGTATGGTGAGAAAGAGCGCCGTAGCCACGCCCATTGTGAATATCTTCATACTGTTAATGAAAGCGTTGACAAAGCCGTTGTTTCCAAGCAAAGACCGATACGCCGCTATTGACCACTGCCAGACCGGGAGGAACATTCCCTCAAGGTTAGAGCCAATGAAGGTGTTTGACCTGAACGAGAGGGTGATGGTACTCCACAAGGGGATCGCCACAAGGAACAGGATTATCACAAGGAAGATGTCTATGATGGTATAGAACACGCGGTCTGTGGTGGTGAGCCGAATACGTGTTCCCTTAATTCGCTTTTCCTTCATATATACCTCTCAGAACAGTGCCGAATCGCTGACGCGCCGCACGAGCCAGTTTGAAACGCCGATGAGAATCAGCCCGATCATACCCTTGAAGATGCCAACCGCTGTTGCAAGACCAAACTGGAACTCCAGCAAGCCTTGCCGATAGACCCACGTGTCAATGATGTCAGCCACACTGTATACCGGCACTGAGTACAACATGAACATTTGGTTAAAGCCAGCGTCGAGAATGGTTCCAAGTCGCAAAAGTACTACCATAACAATGACTGGCTGTATCGACGGCAGGGTGATGTACCAGATGCGCTGCGGTACATTAACGCCTTCAACAAGGGCAGCCTCAAAGAGCGAGGGGTCTATGCCAATAAGCGCGGCAATGAAGATGATGGCGCTCCAGCCCATCTCCTTCCATGCATCCGACAGAATGACTATGGCGGGGAAGATTTTGGTGTCAGTCATAAACGCGATTGGCTGGCCGCCAAATACTTTAATCACATCATTTACAACACCGTCCCCAGGTGCAAACAGTACCAGCAGGATGCCGTAAACAATCACCCACGACAGGAAGTGCGGCAGATACGCGAGGGTTTGAACCACCCGTGCCAGACCTGGATGAGCGCTTTCATAAATCGTTACCGCCAGCAGTATCGCCAACGGCACACTTACTAGCAACTTGCCAAAACTGTAGAAAAGCGTGTTACGCAATAGTTCACCAAAGTAGAAGGATTTGAAGAACGACATGAAGTTCCCGAATCCAATCCACCGGCTTCCCAACACGCCATCAAGAGGCATAAAGTCCTTGAACGCAATTTGCCCATTCCAGATGGGTATGTACTTAAAGATGATGTAGTAAACGAGCGGAATAACGAGAAGCACGTACACAGAAAGATGGCGTCGAATCTCCTTGGTTAAAGTATGTGATCGCTGTTTCATAACCTAATGCTAAGGGACTTTATGCATAAAATACAGTCAATTTCTTGTACAATTCAGACAAACGGACGCAGCATAGCGCATAATCCTTACCCGTCGCCGGGCGTGGTTTTACGCATACAGCTGGGCGACATTCCATAGAACTTTCTGAAAACACGGCAGAAGTAGGCGTGGTCCTGAAAACCAGCGCCGAACGCAACTTCCTGTATGCTCAGGTCAGTATGACGGAGCAGGTCTACGGCAATGAACACACGGTAGCGTGAAAGATAGTCCCAGAGCGAGATGCCCATTTCGCAGTGAAAGACCCGCGAAAGGTAGTCCTCGCTCACGTGAACCGCATCCGCCAGTTTCCAGCGGCTAATAAACCCTTTGGCGTTCTGGTTAAGGTAGAGTATCGCCTTTTTAACAAAAGCACCAGTATGCGGCGGCAGGATTTCAGCGCCAGAACCCAGAGCGCGGAACCGGCTGACAAACTCTGGCGACGTGGCAACAGCACTATTACAGATAAGGAGGCGCGAATAATGACAGAGGTCCATGATCACTTCCGGCGTTTTAATATGATCAGCAATCAATACGACCGGCGCCATAAGCGTGCGTGGATGACGGCGAATCTCAGCAATAGCGGCAACGTCAAGTCCATATACTACGATGAACAAGGGCGTGATTTCCGCAATAGTTCTGGTGAAACGCTCCATTGTGGCAATGTGAATCACCTCACTGTCGCCTGCAAGCACTGGCCATGCAGCAGTATCGTCGCCAATAAACAGAAGCGGCGAGGCAGACCAATCTGCGCGGTGCGAAGGGCAGAACACCCGCTCTCGTGAGGCAACCAGCTTCTTGAGCTGCTCAAAGGCAAGGCTCGTACTGGGACCGAGCGCCGGCAACGTCTTCTCCAGCGCCTCGATCTTTTCCATGATGCCTGATAGCGGCTCATAAATCTCGTGCTCCAGCGCCCGCAGATACTCAGTCTTTGCTTGTTCCGCCTGTTCCGCGTTACGTTTCGCCCAAACCACCTCGTCCATCAGCAGTATGCCCTTGAGCGCATAACTGACAGCGGAACGCAGCTCCTCCAGAATAAGACCATCGTGTATTGGCACATTGTGAATGATGTAACCAAGGGACTGGTTCTCGGTGAACAGAGGCTGAACCATGAAAACGCCATCGTCGTACTGGTGCCGGAGCGTGGACGGCACTAACTGCCGTGCCGGAAACCGCTCTTCCTGCGCCAGCGCTATGCCCGCTGGCGAAAAACTACCGATGCAGACCGATACCTGCTCGTCCTCAAACAGTACTATCGCGGCAGTGCCAATGCCGATATTACCCAAATGCCGTGCCAAACACAGCGCCAGCTCACGCCGCGTTCTAATGCCCAGTAGCTCGCACTTGAGCGAGTTAAGCGCTTCGTTCCACTTCTCCTTCTCGTAACGCTCCCGAAGCCCTGTATCCATCGCTGCTTGAGTATCAATAGCAGGAACGTTGTGGCAACCGCAGGACTCCCGAATCATAACCTGTGATGGCAGTAAAACATCGTCTACCGATGCCTGGCGCCACCGTCTGCCGAGCAAGGACTGCATGATACGGAACGACACGGCACTGAGTTCCACGTAAGGCAGATGAACAGTCGAGAGCGGCGGTGTGAGCAGGCGGCTTTCCGCCGAGTTGTTGAAACCTCCGGCACGGTAATCACGCGGCATCTCGTAACCACGCTTGGCAAGATAACGCACTGCCTCGAAAAGCATCAGGTCGCTAGAACCGATGAGCGTGTCAAAGTCGCGACCCGGCAAGAACCCACGCTCCGCGACTAATTGGACAATGGCAGCCGCGCCGCTATCCCAGTTAAAGGAGTCGCTCACCAACAAAGGATTAAGGCGCAAGCCCGCCTCGCGGATAGCGTCCTCGTAGCCTCTGACGCGGGAAAGCGCTGATTGGTGAAAATCCGGCCCCCTCAAAAACGCGATCCGCCGCACTCCATGCGCCTGTATAAAGTGGTTGACCAGCATTTTCATCCCATTGTAGGCATCGAACTCAACACAGGGATGCTGTGGAGTTTTGTAACAGAGGCTCACCAGCGGCAGCGACGCAAACTGTGCATAAAAACGCTCAAAGTCAACGGCAGAACCGTCATAGCGAATAGTAGAACCCCAGCAGATAAGGCCATCAAGGTTCTCCGCGTTTGCCAGCGCGTAGACCGCGTTCCGCAGATGCTCAGAGTCCTGCCGCTTATTAAGCCGCCCGCCCGGAAAGATGAACAGAGCGCCAGGCTCTTCAGCAGACAAACGCGCAAAGCTGTTCCACACATTGAGTGCCGCGCCAGTATGTATTGAAGCAAGTAAAAGCCCGATTCGTTTTTTCATGCCATACTCTATATGCTCAAAACGCACATAATTGTCAAGAGCCTGCGAACAGATTGTCATAACCATCAAAATCTCTGCCGGGCAGTAACAGTGTGTCTGTACAATGGTTTCGATGATTCTGGCACATAAGCCTCGTTTAACTATAATATCACTTGGTAAAAAACGAGAAACAGTGATAGACTAGAAGGTGAATCGGTACTAGCACTGGAGTGCAAAACCCATATCTTCCTGGAGACATGAGTCGCACGTCGTCATTGAACAGTATAGGCGCCGAGAAACCTACGGGAGGCTTTGAAACAGGCGTACCTGTTCATCCTGCTCTACAAGGAGTCTGTTATGAAAATAGGTGTTAAGTTGGTGGTGGTCATCAGCATGGTCAACCTTATCGGAATCGGCTTGTTAGCCGGTGTTACCCTCATTCAATCTCAGGAGGAAATCAGCCGGCTGGTAGATGAAGAGGCGCAAAGTATTGCCCTTCAAAACAGTGAAAGAATAAGCAAATGGTTTGAGGGCAATATAAGCGCAACAAGAATCATGGCTCAGATTATGGAAGGCTATAAAGAAATACCGGTCGAAGCACGCCGGGATTACTTCAATATGATGCTGAGAGAGGTCCTCACTTCAAATCCAAGCCTGCTCGGTATGTATGCCAACTGGGCGCCAGGCGCCCTAGACGGTCTGGACGTGGACTATGCCAATACTCCGGGAAACGATGATACCGGGCGGTTTATCCCTTCATGGACCATGAGTAACGGTCAACTGCAAGTAACCCCTATAGCAAGTTTTAGCTGGGATTTGGTTATGCAGCTGCCGCAAACAAAACAGGAGTATATGCTTGATCCCACAGAGTATCCGTATCTATTGCCAGAGGGAAGAGTGTTATATGCCAATATGGGCAATCCAGTACGGGATAAGGAAACCGGCGCTTTCGTAGGGATGGCAGGAGCTACTATTGTATTGTCCACCATACAAAAGATGGTTGAAGAAATCAAACCGTTCGGCAATGGTTATGCCTTTGTGTTCAGCTCCGGCGGTGTTGTTGCGGCCCACAGGGACCCAACGCGACTGGGGAAGAACATGCGGGAATCGGAAACCGACACATTCGGCCCTTTCCTTGACACTATGGTAGAGGCCGTTACCAAAGGAACCGCCGCCTCCTTCTCCTATCAGCCCCTGCAATCAGAGACCGCCATTCAATACTATGCCGTGCCATTCAAGCTGGGGAATGTTCCGCTGCCCTGGACCCTGGTAGTCGCTGTTTCCCACAGCACTATCATGGCGCCAGTCTACCGGATGCTTAGGATATGCCTCATCATCGGCTTCTTGAGTATAAGCGTTATGTTCATAGGCGTCCTCTTTATAGCGCGTTCCATAAGCCGTCCTATTAACCGCCTCGCGCTCATGTTCAAGGATATTTCACAAGGAGCAGGCGATTTAACCAAAACCATTAGCATTACCGCCCATGACGAAATAGGAGACCTAGCACATTATTTCAACCTCACCATAGACACCATAAAAGAACTCGTGGTTGCTATAAAACGAGAGGCTCTCGCGCTCTCCCATACCGGCTCAGACATGGCAGAGAATATGAACGAAACCGCTTCTTCCATCAACGAAATCACCGCAACCATACAAAGCATCAAGGCTCAAACCGGCAAGCAGCAGACCAGCGTCAAAGGTACCAGAGCAACCATGGAACAAGTGGTAGAAAACATTGAGGCCCTCAACAGTCGGATACAGAAGCAAAGCGAGTGTGTCAGTCAGTCCTCTGCCGCGGTAGAGCAGATGCTGGCGAATATCAACAATGTAACCCAAACCCTCGTAAAGAACGAAGCCAACGTTACCAAACTGGCGCACGCCTCTGAAGTGGGACAAACCAGCTTACAGAGAGTCTCCAGCGATATTCAAGACATAGCCAAAGAGTCGGCAGGTTTACTGGAGATAAACGCGGTGATGGAGAACATTGCCAGCCAGACCAACCTCTTAGGTATGAACGCTGCCATAGAAGCAGCCCATGCAGGTGAAGCGGGCAGGGGCTTTGCGGTGGTGGCTAGTGAAATACGCAAGCTGGCAGAGTCCTCTTCAGCGCAATCTAAGACCATAAGCGATGTATTGAAGAAGATAAAAGGCTCCGTAGATAAGATCATCCCGTCAACTGCTGAGGTGTTGCGGAACTTCGAGGCCATAAATCAAGGAGTAAAGACCGTAACGGATCAGGAAACGAATGTACGCACTGCTATGAAAGAGCAGGAAACCGGGAGCAAAGCCATATTGGAGTCCATAGGGAGCTTGAACGAGATCACAGGGGAAGTGAAAGGGAGTGCTACTGGTATGCTTGGAGGGAGTCGGGAAGTGATACAGGAGAGCAGGACGCTAGAGTCTTTCACGTCGGAGATAGGGAATGGTATACAGGAGATGGCGAGTGGAGCAGAGCAGATAGACACAGCGGTGAACCGGGTGAATGACATAAGTGTTGAGAACAAGAAGCAGATAGAGCAGCTTATCACGGAGGTTTCCCGCTTCAAGGTTGCGTAAAGTTCCGTCCAGAACGAGACCCTCGTTCCGTCCAGAACGAGACCCTCGTTCCGTCCAGAACTAGACCCTCGTTCCGTCCAGAACTAGACCCCTGATCCGTCCAGAACGAGACCCTCGTTCCGCCCAGAACTAACACCCTGATCCGTCCAGAACGAGGGAACAGTATACAGGAGATGGCGAGTGGAGCAGAGCAGATAGACACAGCGGTACACCAAGTGAACGACATAAGCCTAGAGAACAAGAAGCAGATAGAGCAACTCATCATGGAGGTTTCCCGCTTCAGGGTTGCATAAACAAGAACTATCGAAAGGGGAGCCTTCACCACCTGTTTGGTAGAGACGACCCTTCTTCAATAGGGTCGTAAGGTATAGTATATCATGTAATCATTAAAGCGTCCAGTCTGAAGGACGTCTGCGGCGGCCTGTTCTTCCCGGCTCATCCCACCTTAAACTTCGCGATTTCATTATTCAAGATAATGATGGACTCATGGTTAGTACCACTTATATCGTTGACGTGGTTTGCCGCATCCACGATCAATTCCGCTCCCTTAGACATCTCATCCATGCCGCTATTTATTTCGCTGGTTATCCGTTCCAGAATACCACTTTGTCCTTTCACCTCGGTTCCTTCGGCGGCGATTTCTGTGGATGAGGCCCTTACCAATTCAGTAATGGTCTTGAGCTTGCTTATCTCTTCCATGATGACACGGCTTCCCGCTTCCTGACTTTCCATAGAGTTGCGCACAAGCCCTTCCTGATTAGCCACCAGACCTACTCCTGCGCTGATGCTCTCGAATTCCTTAACCATCACCGGAATGGACTGGCTAATCATATCTATAGCACCCTTGATCTTCTGAAGCACCTCTGCGACAGTCTGGGATTGTCCGCTGGAATCCTCCGCGAGCTTCCTGATTTCATCGGCTACTACCGCAAAGCCTTTACCCGCTTCCCCAGCATGGGCTGCTTCTATAGCAGCGTTCATAGAAAGGAGATTCGTCTGTTCTGCAATGTTCTTCATCACAGCATTGATCTCCAAAAGTCCCTGAGACTCTCGGGCGATCTCCTGAATGTCTGTAACCACCTGTTCAAGTCCCTGCCTGCCTGTTTCTGATGCCTTGGCAAGGCTCCGCACATTACCCTGGTTTTGGCTCAAAGTTTCCGCTATGGAGCGAATGTGAACCAGCATATCCTCAATGGATGAAGAGGACTGGGAAACACCGGCGGACTGAGAGGCGATATAGGTATTGAGCTGTTCCACGTGGGAAAGGAGCCGTTCCATCGCTTCATAAGTCAGATGTACTTCCTTAACTTGAACATCCACCTGTCCCTTCATACGCTGAATCGCGGCGGTGATTTCATTGACAGAAGAGGCAGTCTCATAGGTATTGGAGGTAAGCTCCATACCAGTATGGGACAGGGATAGGGTCATGTTTTGAATGATTCTCAGGAGATCCCGAATCTTTTCAAAGGTAAGGTTGAGGAATGTTGCCAATGTACCCAGTTCATCTTTGCTATGAATAGGAAGCGGTTTGGTTAAATCCCAATCCGCCGCGATTTCCTTCAGGGTATCCGTCATCCGGTGGAAAGGCTTTCTGATGGTAAGGGCAATGAAAACGGTCAACGCCAGTGAAAACGCAATGGCGACCAGGTCGGATATCTTCAGTTTTAGGATAGTCTCCAGCAAGAAGGAGACATAGCCTTGGTACGCATCCTCCCTTGCTTGACTGATACCCTGAACCACTGCATCCAGAGCCTCAGCAATCTGAGCAGCCAGCGCCGAAGCCCGGGAAAAGTCCGCAGATGCAAGTCCGGGGTTTCCCGCGTATCTTTGAGTATCCCCAAGAAGTGTGATAAGCGGCACATAGTCTGTATTCAGTGTAGTCTTTGCCTGGTCCGCGTGTACTACCAGGGGCTGGATAATCGAGGCATCCACTAAAGGCTCTGCTCGTAGGGCTTGGATCACCTGTTCCAGAGAAGCAGAAAGCTCCTTAGCGTCCGCGTCAAATTTCCGCTGTAGTTCTCTGCCCTTTGCAGCATCTTCAAGATGAGTGTAGAACAAAGCGCTATTTGCGGTTTCTGCAAGGCCATGAAAGGAAGCAAGGCTATTCTGTGCCAAAGTTTGAGTACGAACCGCCCCGTTAAAGAGCATACCACAAGCCATGTGGCAATTTTCAATGGTATTGATGCTCAACCAACTTATCACTGTAAAGATTCCTGCGATACACAGGGAACCTAATAAAAACTTTACCCCGATGGAAAGGTTCTCGAAAAACTTCATGGTACAACCTTTTATGAAACCATAAAACTAAGGATTGGTACTGTAGGATAACCTAATCAGCTATAGTAATATATACATACATTGACTAAAAGTCAACATTGATCACAAAAAATGTCAACGACCAATAGAAACGTCCCCTATGACTCATGCGACATGAACAGCTGCCTAGCACCCGTGCCGTGGCAATATGCAAACGCGGCTATGTGAAAGAGCTGACGACGCTGACGTGGACAAAACGTACCGCAAGCAGTGCCACGCAACGCGCCACGCCAAGTAGCGCGGTGGACATCGCCAAGTAACGCCACGCCATACCCGTTAGATTCTTGAGTGTTTCCCTCTCTATCATTCTATGAACATTTGAACGTTTTATCAAAACTACTTGATAGCTTTTGTAAGGATGGTTATAGTGCGGATTTAATTATTTGGAGTTTCCCGCTTTATTATTTCGGCGTACCGTCAAAAACAAAGGCGCTTATTGACCGCTTGTTACCCACTAATTTACCGGACATTATCGTCAATGCCGATGGTTCGGCTGGACATCTACAGCGGTATAATTTACAAAATCAGCGGTATATACTTATTTCGAGCTGTGGATTTTTTACTGTTCAAAACAATTATGAAGCGCTGGTCAAACAATTTGAAATTATGTTTGGCAACCGTCTTGCTAAAATAGTATGCCTAGAAGGTGAATAGCTCCGTTTTCCTCAACTGGAAGAACGAATAAGCGAATACTTGTTGTATGTTACACGAGCCGGGGAGGAATATATAAAACAAGGCGCTTTTTCAAACGATACACAGGAAAAATTAAACGAACCGTTTTACCCGCCTGAGGCATTTATAGAACTGGCTAATCTCAGTTGGGAGAAGGGCGGTATGACAGAAAAATAAAAGACGAGGCTTACCGGCTTTTACGACAAATGTCGGTATTATATAAACCACATGGGCAAGATACAGAAATTGTCGTTGAATTTTATTTCACCGACTTGGAAAAGACGTATCAGCTTGTTTTAGAAAAAACAAAGTGTATGTTCAAGGAGAAAGACTTCTTACCCTTTACCCTGCGGATAGAAACATCTTTTGAAGTATGGGCCGCTATTTCAGACGGCAAACTAAGCGGGGTCAGGGCGCGCTTTTTCAACATAAATATCGTGTAACAGGTGATTTTTCCGCTGTCGCCAGATTTTGGTATATATAATTGCACTTGTTGTTACCGCCGCAATGCCAATCTTCTCGGTTATGAAAAAATTAACGATATATGATACTAAAGTATATTTAATGTTGTTGTATTAAGTGTACTAACAATTATAGAATTTAATATGCCGATTATTGTTACTCTTTCGTATGGACTTTTTGGTTTATTGTTGATTTTTTCGGCATGTACACGCATACCGTTGAGTGCATGGTATTCATCGAACCATTATAGAGGAGACGAAGCGTTTAACAATCCATCATAACCTGACTGAGTTGCGCCCAATGCACCTTGTTCTGAACATTCACTCCCAGCATTGTTATGAGATCAAGCTCATCGGTCATTGACGCCTCATAGCCACTGAGCTGGCTCGCCGCTATAAAGGTGACGGTGACCTTACTCGCAAACAAGACAGAACTATCGGAGTTCGCTTCCGTGTACTGTGCCGCCACATTCGCCAGTGGGATAAGCCTGTTGGCGCGATAGTCCGCGAACATGTCCAGATACTCCTTGATGACCGCCGCCCTCTGTTATAGCCTAAGCCCCTATCCCTTAACAGCCTGCTCAAGATGCCGAATGCGCTCTTGAAGCATGGCTTTCTCTCGGTCGGCCTGCTGCCGCTGGGACTCGGCTTGCCGCAACTTCTCTTCCCACACCCGCCGCTCCTCTTCCCACACTCGCCGTTCCTCTTCCCGAACCTGCCGACGAGTCTCCTGAACACTGTAGCCTTCCAGCCAGTTAAACATCTCTGAATACCTCCGTTCCTGTATGTCATCCGTTACCGCGTCTATCTCCTCACGCGGTATATCCGCTCGCACAAGTAAGCTCGTTATCACATCCACCAATAACTTCTTTATACCCTCATTCAACGAGTCCGAAAAACTTCGCACATAGCCCGCAGGAATGTTTGATAACAAACTCATGTCCTCTGGACGCCGTATCTTGTCTATCAGCATCATGAACGATAGCGGATCGCCAAACCGTAACAACGCTTCTCGACTCAACTTGTTCAGATTCACCACCATATACTCAAACGTCGGAATGTACTTCGCGTACAACGGATCATTCGGCTCGGTCTTCTGCAGAAAGTTCGTCTCTGCTGTCCACTCACCTTCTCCATCGTAGAAAACAATCGGCAGTACCAGCGGATACCGAAAGTCTTTCTTCCCGCTGACGTCTCCTTCCGCGTTTACCTCTTTCTCGTAGGC
>JAIRYV010000035.1 GCA_031267685.1 Treponema sp. | reverse complement strand
CTGATCACAGTCCTGCGCTAAGACTGATCACAGTCCTGCGCTAAGACTGATCACAGTCCTGCGCTAAGACTGATCACAGTCCTGCGCTAAGACTGATCACAGTCCTGCGCTAAGACTGCGGGGTCAGACATCACTAGGCCGTAGTCTGTGGTTTTTCTAATATTTGAAGTCGCTTTCACCGATGAACTCGCGCAGTATGCTGTGGCCCGGCACATATTGCGGAGGAATAGGCGCGAAGTTCTCCAGAAACGAGCGAAGTCGTACTGCCTCGGCGTATTCGGAGTAACCCGGTTTCACTGAACGCAGCAGAGGCTCTGCATAGAATTTCAGGACAGCAAGTTCATAACTCAAGGCAGAGTTGAAGGCGATATCTGCGCTGTCCTGAAAGGGGAAGATGTGGAGGCGTTCCCCGCGTTGAACGCTCGGCCACATCTTGATGGTACTTACCGTGCTTGTGCTGCGAAACTGGGCATCTCTAACCATGCGCCGGAGGAGTCGGTTATCGCTTGTGGGAATACGGTTATGGTCGTCAAGGTTAAGCTGGGTCAGGGCAGAAACGTAGAGCTTGAACTTGGTGTTTCGGGGGATTTGCGGGGTGAGCGCGTCGTTAAGGCCGTGAATGCCTTCCACGATGAGAATAGTTCTTTTGCCCATCCGAATCTGCCTGCCACCGGTCTCACGACGGCGTCCGATTTTGAAATCATACTCTGGCAGAGTTACTTCATCACCATTGAAAAGAGCCAGCAGTTGCTGATTGAAATAAGCAACGTCCAGGGCCTCAAGGCACTCGTAATCAGGCTCGCCTTTCTCATCACGGGGCGTCCGGTCTGTGTTTACGTAGTAGTCATCGAGGCTTACGGGAATGGGTTCCATGCCCATAACCTTGAGTTCAAGGCTTAGGCGTTTTGCGGTGGTGGTCTTGCCGGAGCTGGAAGGGCCGGCGATAAGCACTACTTTCACAGAGTCCTGTTTCTCGCAGACCTTATCGGCTATTTGCGCTATTTTTTTGGACTGAAAGGCTTCAGCAATCCTGATGTACTCCCGAATAGCCCGTTCCCGTATGAGCCGGTTGAGGTCTCCTATCGTCCGGATGCCTATGGTAAGCCCCCATTTCTTGTATTCATTATATACCGCGAATATCGTGGGACTCCCTGAAAAAGGTTCTATCTTGTCTTTCCCAACCCCAGGGAACAAAAGCAAAAAGCCGCTCGAATAGGCCATGAGGTCAAACATATGCAGTAAGCCTGTACGCGGGACCAGCGGCCCAACGTACAGGTCTGCGAAACCACGACACTCATTGATCTTGATTCGTGAGTCGTTGCGTTCCTCAAGGAGTTGGACTGTACCGGTCTGACTATTCTTCTCAAACATAGCTAGTGCTTCGGTATAGCCCATACAGTGAAACACAATGGGCAAGTCCTCTTCGACCAGCGCCTTCATACGAGTTTTCAGGTCTGCGACCTCGTTTTCTGAAGGCACTTCCCCGTCTCCAAACGTATAGTAGTAGCTGTTTCCCAAGGAATGTCCTACATAGAGGCTGCGTTGAGGAAATAGATCGCGGGCTGCTATAGCGAGCAGAAACGACAAGGAACGCCGGTATATCATCGCGCCTTCCGGCGATTCGAGTGTTACTGGTTCAAGGCTTGTGTTTACTTCAAGCAAGGTGGACAGGGGCCTGATTTCGTTGTTCACCTTGACCGCGGCAAGTTCACCCTTTATCTCACCAAAGTGTTCTACCAATGTTTGAGCCTGAGTTGCAAAGGGGTAGCGCAGAGAAACTCCATTTGGCAAATGAATCTGTATATCATCCATAGATATGCTCCTTTTCAGTCAATGTTTTGCAGGCGCGTGAGCGTCTGATCCGGCAAGAGAGAATACGTTCCTGTCCAGTAGGCTTGGGCGTTTTGCACTGAGATGGCTTTTGTTCGCAGGACGAGCGAGTCAGGCTCTACGCTGTTAGCTACGATGGAACCAAGCACCAGTACAAGTACGCCAAGCTGCCTTCCAATGGGCTGTGCTATGTCGATCATTGTTTCGCTGATCTGGGTATGGCCAGAGTATTCCACAATCGTAAGCATGGGATTACGGTTAAGCGCGCGAGTCAGCTCTTCGGTAACATAGTTGGAAAGCACCTCAGTTGGGGCGAGGAAATTGAGTACCGCGACCTTTGCGCGGGAAGGAATCCGCATATTCAGATAACGTCCCATGGTAAAAATCGCCTGGTCAAGAGGAAGACTCTGCTGGGCGGACAAGACGCCCGCCGTCAGCAACATACTTAGAAACGCCACTTTTTTCATAACACCTCCTATTCGTTGGGAAGGTTGAAGAACCGGTTCGTGTTCTTCCAAAGCGTCGCGGCCAGCTCCTCCCTATCCACATTCAGCATATCAGCAAGGCAATTCGCCGTGATAGGGAGGTACTTCGGCATATTCCGCTTACCTCGGTGATCGGCTGGAACCATGAAGGGGCTCTCCGATTCAATAAGAAGCCGGTCAAAAGGAATAACCCCAATGGTCTCGTGGAGGTTACGGGCATTCCGATAAGTGAGGTTCCCGGCGAAGGAGAAATAGAGGTTGAGCTTGAGAGCACGCCTTGCATAGTCTGCGTTCTCGGAATAGCAGTGAAGTACCCCGCCTCTGGGGGGCAGACGGTCGCGGAGTATATCCAGCACATCGCGCCCTGCATCGCGGTTGTGTATGATCACGGGTAAGTCGAAGCGTGTGGCAAGGTCAAGCTGGGCGATAAACAGTTCGACTTGGGACTTGCGATCTCCAAATTTGTGAAAGTAATCGAGACCAGTCTCGCCGATGGCTACGACGCGAGGAAGCTGAATATTCCGCTCTATGCTTTGAAGCCAATCCTTGCCCGGATTCTGTACCTCTGAAGGGGAAACCCCTACCGCGTGATACACATTTGTCGCGGATTTCAGATTCTCGTACACCAGATCGAAATCGCGCAGACTGTTACAAATCGACACGATCCTCGTTACGGAAGCTTGACGCGCTTCCTGAACAACGATAAGGCGCTCGATAGGGTCATCGTAAATGAGCCCTATGTGGGCATGAGTATCAAAAAATTGCATAGCGTAGTCCATAAAGACAGGATAGAACTTTCTAAACTAGAATTAGCTAAGTATATCATAGATTCCTGCAATGGTCAAATAGTGTTGAAAAAACATACGATAATTGTGCGAGGTGGAAAAATTTAAGCTTGGACGCTTGACACTTTTTGTTTTTGGTGGTATAGTGAAGAAAGTTAGGGGGCGTAGCGAAGTTGGTTTATCGCGCTGGCCTGTCAAGCCGGAGATCGCGGGTTCAAGCCCCGTCGCTCCCGTAACCAAGCCTGTTGAAAACAGGCTTTTTTATTGCCCTGATCTGGTCTTCTTGGCAATAAAAAAGCTGGCATCGTCTCAATGGGAGATACCAGCTTTCAATCGTTTGCGAAGAAATGCTTAAGCCAGGCTCTTCTTTCCATGCTTAATGGCGGCTTTGCAGGTTTTGCAGACTTTGACCTTTGCCTCGCCCTGTTCATATAGAATCTTTACATTAGTTCGTTTGCAAACTGGACATTCACCCCTTCCATGCGCCGGAAGTTCCCTAATTCCCTTGCCCCTATGCGCTTTTGACATTGGCTTGCTCCTTATTTTTTCTCGTTATCCTGTTTTGCGTTTTTTTTTGCCATCCGGTCTATTTCAATCTCAAGGCTGTAATCAACCAGCTCAAGCACAACCATTTCTGCTGCATCCCCAAACCGCTCGCCCAGCTTCAGAATCCGTGTATAACCACCGGGGCGTTCTTTCATACGCACCGCGATGTCGGTAAACAACTTCGCCACGATACCTTCATCAAACAGGCGGCTCGACACAATGCGCCTGTTATGAACTGAGTCAATCTTTGCTCGTGTTATGAGCTTTTCAGCACTTCGGCGAATCTCAAGCGCTTTTGCCTTTGTAGTTCTGATACGTCCATACCTGAACAATGATGTTACCATGTTACGATGCAACGCTTTACGGTGAGCCGCCATGCGTTCAAGCGGGTTAAAGTCTCTTTTATGTTTCATGTGTTTCTGCTTCCTTCTCCTTTTGCGAGGAAAGTTTTATCATATTTCTCAGAGCGCTTAGATCGGTTATCCCAAGACCCAAGCCGGATTCCCTCAGTTTTTCTTTTATTTCCTGCAACGACTTCTTACCAAAGTTGCGGGTCTTGGTAAGCTCGTCCTCGGTTTTTCTAATAAGTTCCCCGATGGTTCTGATACTCGCGTTTTTCAGACAATTTGATGAGCGAACCGATAACTCTAGTTCCTCAACCGGCCTGCTCAAAAGCTGTTGAATCCAGCCGCCGATCTCACCATCCGCATCATCGGCAATAAAGGCGTTTTCATCAAAGTTAATAAATGCCATGAAATAATCTTTGATGATCTTCGCAGCCTCGCCCAGCGCGTCTTCTGGCTTAATGGTTCCATCGGTCCAAAGCTCAAGCGACAGTTTTTCAAAGTCAGCCCGCTGACCGACCCGCACCGGATCTACAGAATACTTTACTTTCTTCACTGGCGAAAAGATCGCATCCAGTGGAATCGTATTAATTTCTTCGATATACAGATCGTTTTCTTCCGCCGATACATAACCACGCGCCAGATCAATCTGAATCTGAAAGTCAAGACGGGCATCGTTCATCAGCGTCATAATATGCTGACCTTTGCTCAAGACCTCAACCTGACCAGTTCGCTCAAAATCGTCGCTCTTGATCTCCCGCTGGCCTGACCATTCATACAGAATGATATCCTGTTCGGTGTCTTCGGGAAGTCGCAAACGTATTTGCTTGAGATTGTTTATGACTTCAAGCGTATCCTCCATAATGTTCGGAACCGCCTCGAATTCGCTGGAGACCACATGAGCAACACTCTCGGCGTTATACGAACTGATCTTTACCGCAGTAATCGCGTATCCTTTGATCGAGGAAAGAAGCACCCGTCGCAATGTATTGCCAACGGTTGTTCCAAATCCAGGTTCAAAAGGAGACGCGACAAACTTGCCGTAATCAGAACACAACTCACCATGCTCGAAACTGATACCTTTAGGACGTTTAAATCCTTTAAGGAGATTCTTACGGGCCATTAAAACTCCTTACTTGGAATAGAATTCAACGATCATCTGCTCTTTAATATCCGCGAGATCGGTTATATCACTCCTGCGCGGCACGGCAAGGAACCTACCTTTAATGACGTCAGGATCAACAGAAAGCCACGGCATAACCCCAGCCCTCCCAAATTCTTTCAAAGCATCCTTTATGATCACGAGATTCTTACCAGATTCCCCAATTTCAACGGTATCGTCAGGACAAACTAAGTAAGAGGGAATATTCACCTGCTCACCATTCACCAACACATGGCCATGAAGCACGAGTTGTCGTGCCTGCTGCCTGCTCACCGCGAAACGCAGACGGTATATCACATTATCCAGTCTACGTTCAAGGAGCGCGAACAAGTTCTCACCGGTGATACCAGTCATACGCAAGGCCCGCTCAAAGAAAAGACGAAACTGCTTTTCCTGCATACCATATATTCTCTTCAGCTTCTGTTTTTCACGGAGCTGAGTTCCATAATTCGACCGTTTCCCAGGCCGTACCTTGGGGTCTTTACCCGGAGCTGGTCGTTTTTTATTGATCGGACACTTATCACTTTTGCAACGCGCCCCTTTGAGCATGAGCTTCTTCTGGTCAACGCGGCACAGTCGGCAAACTGGTCCCGTATATCTTGCCATCTTCTTCCTTCTCCTTAGATACGCCTTGTTTTCCGAGGTCGACACCCATTATGGGGAATCGGGGTAACATCATTGATTGATTTCACCTTGATTCCCAGTGCGCCAAGCTGTCTGATGGCGGATTCCCGCCCAATGCCGGGTCCTTTGACATACACATGAACTTCCCGCAACCCAACCTGCATCGCCTTTTGAGCCGCAGTCTCGGTTACGGTTTGCGCTGCAAATGGGGTGGATTTCTTCGCGCCCCTAAATCCAAGCCCACCGGAACTAGCCCACGAAATGGCATTACCCATAATATCGGTTATGGTAACAATCGTATTGTTAAACGTTGCCTGTATATACACATTACCTTCGTATACGGACTTTTTTTCTTTTCGTCGTTTCGTCGTATTAGCCACCGCTATCCTCCATATAAATACACGCTATTTCTTCTTGCCCGCGACGGTCTTTTTCTTACCCTTGCGAGTTCGTGCGTTAGTGCGCGTCCGTTGTCCCCTCAGCGGCAAACCTTTCCGGTGCCTCAGCCCCCGATAACACCCGATATCCATGAGTCGCTTGATGTTCAGGGCTATCTCAGTACGTAAACGACCCTCAACTTTGTAGTCATTTTCAATGATCTGACGAAGCTCATTAAGTTCTTCGGTTGAAAGATCATTAATCAGTCGCAGAGGATCAAGTTTCGCCTTAACACAAATCTCATCCGCACTCGACCTACCAATCCCATAGATATAGGTTAACGCGATGTTTGTGTGCTTGTTGGGAAGGTCAATTCCCGCTATACGTGCCATAGCTGCTCCTACCCCTGCTTCTGCTTATGCTTGGAGTTTTGGCAAATGATCCGTATGATCCCATTCCGCTTGATTACCTTGCATTTGTCACAAATAGGCTTAACGCTTGTTCGGACTTTCATCTATTTCTCCACCTCTTTCTTTATCGCCCTTCAAGAGCAGTTTTTCATATTAAACCAAATCCCAGCCACTTCGTCAATGCGCTACAGGTTGCGCCCATGAAGCCGTCCTTTCTTCGTAAGTCCCTCATGATGATGCATTTTGAGAAGACCCTCAACCTGACTCATGGTATCAAGGTCAACGCCAACCAATATCAAGAGCGATGTGCCGCCCATCAGATACGAAATCGACGATGGAAAGTTAAAACCCCACTGAATAAATGTAGGGATAATCGCAATCAGCGCGAGATACAACGAACCGGGCAACACAATCCGATTCAGTATCTTGGTCAGGTATTCCTCTATACGTTCCGCCCGAATTCCCGGTATAGAACCACCGTTCTCACGGATGTTCTTGGCAATCTCAATCGGGTTCAGACTTACCTGGGTATAAAAGTACGCAAAGAAGATGATCAACACCACATACAGTATGTTATAAAGCGGACCCGTAGGACGCAAAGCCTGAGATACCGCCGCCAACCACGCCACATTACCGCCAATGGTCGAGGCAATCTGGAGCGGAAAGGTCAGAATCGACGAGGCAAAAATAACTGGAATCACGCCAGAAGGGTTGATCTTGAAAGGAATATAGGTGTTGGAAGCACCATACATGCGCCGTCCCACAACCCGTTTCGCGTAATTAACCGGAATCTTGCGCTGTCCCTGCTGTTCAAACACCACAAGAGCCACAACGCCAATAAAAATCGCTAATACCACAACAACAAACACGAGGTTAAGATCGCCGTTTCGCACCCGTCCCAGCAGTTCCCATAACGCCTGCGGAAGCCGTGCCACAATGCCAGCGAAAATCAACAGCGATATGCCATTGCCAATACCACGCTTTGTGATCTGTTCACCTATCCACATGAGAAACATCGTCCCCACTGTTACAGTAAGCATCGCCAGTATACTGAACGGAACTATATTCATGGTCAGAAGGTTTTCCACACTCCGCGAAATGCTCTGCGCGTACTGAGTAACCGCAAATGCCTGAATAAGACATACCCCCACAGTTCCAAGTCGCTGGTATGTGTGTATCTTCTTCTTGCCGCCTTCCTCCTGCGAAATCTTTTTCAGACGGGGGAACACAATCAGCAACAATTGCATGATGATCGACATGGAGATATACGGCATGATCCCCAACATGAACACCGAAAAATTCGAGAACGCACCACCAGCGAAAAAGTCAAGATAATCAACAATGGCGTTACCGGAATTTTGCTGGGAGAGAAAATATGCGTTCAGTTCCTGAACATTGATCCCAGGTACAGGAAGCACTGCACCAATGCGAAATACAACCAGCATAAGCACGGTAAAGATGATACGTTCCCGAAGCTCTTTAACCCTGAAAATACCAACTAATGGATTAGCCATGTAACCTTTCCTATTGTTATTATTTGAAAATCGAAATCTATCGAAATCGCATTACGAAACATCGACAACGCCACCCGCTTTCTCGATCTTTTCTTTGGCAGCCTTAGATACTGCCCCAACTTTAAAGGTAAGTTTCTTAGATATCTCCCCATTCGCCAGAATCTTAACCAGCGCTTTTCCCTTAATCAAGCGCTTCACAGTCAGGCTCGTTACATTAACAAGCTCTCCCTCGTTATACACCTTTTCTATCATTTCCAAGTTTACTATCTGGACTTCTTTTTTAAAGGGATAATTGGAAAAACCACGCTGTGCGAGTCGCCGGTACAGTGGCATCTGTCCGCCCTCAAAGCCAACATATGTTTTCCCGCCAGAACGCGCCTTCTGTCCCTTATTGCCCTTGCCAGCAGTTGTACCATGTCCTGAACCCTGACCACGACCAAGAATCCGTTTGCGTTTATGCGCCCCCACAGGGGCATGCAAATCAAAATCATGCATTATTGACTTCCTCCACCGCAACCAGATGTGAAACAACCTTTACCATACCCAGTATGGCGGAACTTGCTTCCTGCTCACTTGATGATCCGATTTTCCTCAAACCAAGAGAGCGAACCGTAGCCCGCTGCTTGGGAAGAGATCCTATTGTACTGCGTATAAGCCGGATCCTAATCTTCTGCACCATTACTTAACCCCATACATCTTTGAGGGCTTTCCCTCGATTTTTGGCCACCGTCTTCGCGTCCATCATCTTGCTGATACAATCAAACGTAGCCTTTACCACATTATACTGACTCGACGCTCCAATTGACTTACTCAGCACATCAGTAACGCCGCCAGCTTCCATGATCGCACGCACCGGCCCGCCCGCGATAATCCCTGTACCGGAACACGCAGGCTTCAGTAAAATCCGCGACGCCTTGAAGTTCCCCTCAATTTCGTGAGGAATGGTTCCACCCTTAATTGGGAATGGCACAAGGTTACGCTTTGCCTTTTCAACGCTTTTGCGAATAGCCTCGGAAACATCGTTAGCCTTACCAAAACCAAAGCCCACGTTTCCCTTACGATCCCCGACCACCGTTAAAGCAGAAAAGGAAAACCGGCGCCCCCCTTTCACCACCTTAGCGGTTCTGTTGAGCTTTACCAGCTTTTCAACAAACTCTTTATCTTTCTCCGGCGAATTCCGATCTCGATCTCTATCGCGTAAATATTCCATGCTTTCTCCGCTCTCCTCTTAAAACTCTACTCCGACTTTACGCACCCCATCAGCCATCGCTTTTACCACTCCATGATAGAGATACCCGTTTCGGTCAAAGACGACCGTCTTGATATTCTTCTCAAGAAGCCGTTTCCCCATGATCTCGCCCAACTGGGCACCACCTTCCACTGTTGGTTTAATAGCCTTCAACTCCACTTCACGTGTTGAGGCTGAAGCCAGCGTGTGTCCCTTTGAGTCATCAATGGCCTGCATATATAAGGCACGATTACTCCGTGTAACCGTCATACGTGGCCGTTCCGCAGTGCCAGATATAAGTTTGCGTATATGCGTCTTTCTCTTGAACCGTTTCCGGTCTTTCTCAATCATCTTTCGCAGCATAGTTTAGACCTACTTCACGCCGGATTTACCGACTTTCCTTCTGATTTGCTCATCTTCATAATGAATACCCTTGCCCTTGTACGGCTCAGGCAGGCGGAGTTTACGAATCTCAGAAGCGAATTCCCCGACCCGTTGTTTATCAATCCCGCTTACCACGACCCGTCCATTCGCCTCAATCGCCACTGACAACCCTTCAGGAATCCCGACTAGAATATCGTTAGAATAACCGAGGCTCATGGACAAGACCCTGCCCTGCACCTCAGCCCGATACCCAATGCCCGTTATCACAAGCACTCTGGTGAAACCGGTAGAAACCCCGATCACCATGTTGTTAAGCAGATTGCGATACAGGCCGTGAAAAGCCTTTGTTTGCTTCTCCTCATTGGCCCTGCTTATCACAATTAGCCCCCCCTCCGGCTTAAAACTGATAACCGGATGGTATTTTTGCGTCAGCTTCCCTCTAGGGCCTTCCACAGTGATGACTTCATTATGGAAATTCACCTTCACCCCAGCCGGAACCCTGACCGGAATTTTTCCGATACGCGACATATACGCCCCTTACCAAACCGTACAGATGACTTCGCCGCCGACTTTCTTCTCAGCCGCTTTTTTCCCAGTGGTAACACCAACCGATGTTGAAACAATCAATGTACCATATCCATTGAAAACTCGTGGCATATCCTTATAACCGGCATACACACGTCGTCCAGGCTTGGAAACCTTTTCAAGCCCGTGAATAATCGAGATAGACCGGTCATCATATTTAAGAAACACCCGTATGATATTACCACCGTCATCCTGATTTACCTTTTTAAAATTTTTGATATACCCTTCGGTCTTCAGAATCTTTATAACCTCAAGCTTCAGTTTAGAGGCAGGGATATCAACTTTTTCGTGCTTTGCCATACCGGCATTCCGAATCTTGGTCAGCATATCCGCAATGGGATCAGAAATGCTCATATCCTTTTCTCCTACCAGCTTGATTTAGTAATGCCAGGGATCAGACCTTCGCTTGCCAGCTTGCGGAAGCAAAGACGACACATCTCGAATTTCCGCAGATAACCCCTCGCCCGCCCGCAGATACGACAGCGATTCACCTTTCTCGTTTTATATTTAGGCACCCTGAGCGCCTTTATGATCATCGCCTTTCTTGCCATGCTACCTCCAGTTTGCGCGTCAAAACAACGCGTGTTTATTTCTTGAACGGCATTCCGAACTTCATGAGAAAGGCTTTCGCCTCCGCGTCAGTCCTCGCCGTTGTTACGATTACGATATTAAGCCCTGATACCCGCTCAATCTTGTCAAAGTCGATCTCTGGGAAAATAATCTGCTCGACAATGCCAAGCGAATAGTTCCCATGACCATCAAAAGCGTTCTGGTTTACACCACGAAAGTCCTTAACACGCGGCAATGCGACATTGACCAGTCGGTCAAGAAACTCATACATCCTCGCCCCCCGCAGGGTAACTTTCACGCCAATCTCCTGACCCGTACGAATCTTGAAGTTCGCTATGCTCTTCCTCGCCTTGGTCTTGACCGCTTTTTGTCCGGTGATAAGCGTAAGATCATCAACAGCCGCATCCAGCAGTTTTTTGTTCTGCAAGGCCTCACCCACACCCATATTCACCACAATCTTCTCAAGCCGCGGGGTCTGCATCTTGGAAGAGTACCCAAACTCCTTGAACAGCTCCGGAAGAATCTGTTCGCGATATATCTTTTTAAGCCGAGTCTCCACGGCCATTACCGGCGCTTTGGCGCGTGGTGCTTTCTTCGCCTCACCCTTTTCTTTCTTTACCTCCACACCCTTTCCTGCGTTTGCAACTCCAGCCTTCTTCTCGCTTTTTTTCCCTTCACCCTTTGTCATAGTACCTCTCCACATTTCCGGCAGACACGAACCTTGACATCCCCATCCTGCTTAAAGCCTATCCGCGTCGGCCCACATTTTTTACATAGGATCATCACATTGGAACTATGAATCGCTGCTTCTATCTCGACAATCCCACCCCGATCCTGCTGATTCCGACGTTTTTTCGCTTTTTTAATAATATTAATACCCTCAATCACCAGCCGGTCTTTATCCCGCAGGATTTTAAGAACCCGTCCTCGTTTTCCCCTATCCTTGCCGGTGATAACCTCTACCGTATCTTCTTTTTTCAGTTTAAACTTATGCTGTGTCATGCTCATCACTCCTTTTTACAGGACCTCTGGGGCAAGGGAAACGATTTTCATATAATCTTTTTCCCGCAATTCCCTCGCAACCGGCCCGAAAATACGCTTTCCTTTGGGATTCAAAGTCGCATCAATGATCACGCACGCATTATCATCAAAACGGATATAGGTGCCGTCAGGTCTCCGATACTCCTTGTGGGTTCTCACCACAACCGCCTTTTCAACCGTTCCCTTCTTTATATTTGATGTGGGAAGCGCGTCTTTAATCGCCACCACAATGATATCTCCGATACTGGCATACTTCCGTTTAGAACCACCAAGTACCTTTATACACTGAACCAATTTAGCTCCTGAATTATCAGCAACATTCAGAAACGTTTCCATCTGAATCATTTTTTTCTTCTCCCCACACCGTTATCGCACGCGTTCCATAATAGTCGCGAGTTTCCAGCACTTCTCTTTACTAATGGGACGACACTCTACAACTCGTACCCGATCCCCTATCTTCGCCTCATTAGCCTCATCATGCGCCTTCACCTTCTTGATACGGGTAACATATTTTTTATAAAGCAGATGCAGGGTCATAGTTTCAACCGCGACCACAATAGTTTTATCCATCTTGTCGCTTTTCACTATCCCCACGAACTCTTTCTTCCTTTTTACACTCTCTTTAGCCACGATACTGCTCCTTATTTCCCACCACTTTGTGCGCTCTGCGGTTTTTCCTGCTGACAGATCAGGGTATTGAGTCGTGCGATCTGTCGCCGCATGGTTCGTTTTTGCAGAACGTTCTCTACATGACCGATAACCATCTGAAAGCGGAATTCCATATACTTTCTACTCAACTCATCATGTTTTGTCTTAAGCTCGGATAACGACAAGTTTTTAAACGAGTTCTTCATGCTTACACCTTCCTCAACCCAACTCAAAATCAGCGCGAGCTACAAACTTTGTTTTGATAGGCAACTTGGCTCCAGCAAGAATCATAGCTTCCTCGGCGATTACTTTTTCAATACCACCAATCTCAAACATCACGGTTCCCGGCTTTACTACCGCCACCCAGTATTCAGGAGCGCCTTTACCTTTACCCATACGGGTTTCAGCCGGCTTCTTTGAAAAGGGCTTGTCCGGAAAAATCCGTATCCATATCTGCCCACCTCGCTTCACATGCCGGTTTAGAGCAATACGAGCGGCCTCAATCTGCCGATTCGTAATCCACTTTGGCTCCAGAGCAACCAAAGCGTAATCACCAAAAACAACAGTATTTCCCCGCGTGGCACTTCCTCTCATAGCGCTAACCCTACGCTGTACCTTACGATGTTTAACCCGTTTTGGACTTAACATTTTTAACTCCTTCCCGAGACCCGTTCACGCCGTTTCCGAACCAGCACTCCCGCGTCTTCCTTCTGTTCCTTACCGTACTTCATGCCGTTATACACCCATACCTTAACGCCAATAGCACCAAAGGTAGTATGCGCTTCCGCAAATCCATAATCAATATCCGCCCGCAAAGTATGGAGCGGGATGCGCCCTTCTTTGACTTCTTCAGTACGCGACATTTCAGCGCCACCCAGCCGACCAGAAAGCCGCACCTTAACACCTTGTGCGTTTCCCTTCTTAATCGCGTTTGTTATCGCCTGCTTCATCGTTCTTCTGAACGATGAGCGGTTCAGAAGCTGACGAACAATGCCCTGCGCGACGATCTGCGCATTGCTATCCGCGTTACGAATCTCTTTAATTTTTATCTGAATCTTCTTGGCAACGTACTTTTGCAGTTCAACGCCAATTTTCTCGATATTTGCGCCCTTTGTCCCAATGATAACACCCGGACGGGCTGTATGAATCGTAACCGTGATGCGCTGGGGATGCCGGATGATCTCAAGCTCGGCAACATCCGCGCCTCTGGTTTCCGGCATAGCCATAATGAGTTTACGTAACTTCAAATCTTCATGAAGTGTATCCGCGTATTCTCTGGGATCCACATACCATCGTGATCCCCAGCTCTTGTTGATACCCAGCCGCAACCCAACGGGGTTAACTTTTTGTCCCACTTTCCTTTTCCGCCTTTTTAGTTTCGTCGATAACAACACTAATGTGACACATTCGCTTCAAAAGCATATCCGCCCGTCCACGAGCGCGAAACCATACCCGCTTCATACGTGCACTTTCGTCGATCAACACTTCCCTGACATACAGCATATCTTCCTCAAGCCGCTTGTTTTGCACCAGCGCATTAGAAGCCGCTGATTTCACCGTTTTTCTGATAAGCCGAGCGCCCTTGTGCGGCATATTTTCAAGCATCGCCATAACTTCAGGATACGGTTTTGACCGTATCAGGTTCGCCACTGGCCTGAGCTTAAACGGGGACGCGATAAGATACTTACTCACCGCCCGATAACCACTTTTTGTCTTCATTCCCTACCCCGTTATTTAGCCTTCTTGTCGGAACCCGCGTGTCCCCGGAAAATCCGCGTAGGAGAAAACTCGCCGAGCTTGTGTCCCACAAGGTTTTCCGTGATATACACCGGAATCCAGCTCTTTCCATTATGAACAGAAATAGTTCCACCCACCATTTCAGGAATAATCGTCGAACATCGGGAATACGTTTTTATCATTCTCCGTTCCCCGCTCTTACTCATGTCCAGCACTTTCTTATAAAGACTCTTTTCTATAAAAGGGCCTTTTTTAACAGACCTTGACACTATGCGCTCCTATTTCTTTTTACCGCGACTCACGATAAACCGCGATGAAGGCTTATGTTTACTGCGGGTTTTATACCCTTTGGCCGGCTGGCCCCACGGAGTAACAGGATGGATACCCTTGTTCTTGCCCTCACCTCCACCGTGTGGGTGATCCACTGGATTCATCACCATACCACGCACCGTAGGTCGCACTCCCAACCAGCGCTTGCGTCCAGCCTTACCCAGTTGGGTATTCATATGGTCTTCATTTCCCACAACGCCAATACTAGCAAAGCACTTCTTAAATACCATTCTCATCTCACCGGAAGGTAGTTTCAAAGTAACATAATCCCCTTCCTTAGCAACAAGCAACGCGCTCTCGCCAGCGGAACGAACCATCTGTCCGCCCTTTCCCAAAGTCAGCTCAACATTATGAACCGCAAAGCCCAGCGGAATCTGTTCCAGCGGCATGGCATTACCTGTTTCAATAGGAGATTCTGGCCCACTCGACACCCGCATGTTAACCGTCAGACCTTTTGGCGCGAGGATATAACGCTTTTCACCATCAATATAATTTACCAGCGCGATATTGGCACTCCGATTAGGATCATATTCGATACTAACGATCCTCCCAGGAACCCCGAGCTTGTCTCGCCTGAAATCTATGGCACGGTAGAGCCGTTTATGCCCGCCTCCCTTATGCCGGACGCTGATACGACCATTATCATCACGTCCCGCCCGTTCCTTTCGCCCGCTTGTTAGGCTTTTTTCAGGCCGCGTATTCCGTGTTAAATCTGAAAAATCCAGACTTATCAGTTGCCGCATACCCGCCGTGATCGGCTTATATGTTTTAATCCCCATACAACGTTCCCTTATACACCTTCAAATATACCTATTTTTTCATTTTTCGGCAGACGAACTATCGCCTTTTTCCAAGTCGCGGTATACCCCGACCGGTAGCGTTGGCGCTTGGGCTTGCCGCCTACTACCATCACCGTACAAGAAATCGGATGCACCTTAAACAGTTTCCGCACCGCTTCCTTTATCTGTATCTTTGTCGCAGAAGAAGCAACGCGAAACACATACTTCCCTTCCTCCCGCATAATATTCGCTTTTTCCGAAAGCACTGGCTCAATCAGCACCTGTTCCAACGCTATTACCATTTACTCACCCTCACTCTTAACACTATAAAAAGTGTTAAGACTTTTCACCGCTGTCTCGGTTAGAATAACCCGCCGCCCGTAAAACAACTCATGCGCAGCAAGCCGGTCATACCCCAGAAAACTGAGCCACGGGATGTTTGCACCACTGCGCCGTACCAGTGTTGACGTCGCTTTCAACGCCACATTCTCGGTATCATCCGGCGACTTCGATGGCTCATGGTCCTTAAATATAAGCACTGTGCGCTGCTGTTCGCCAAAATTCTTAAGTATCTTCACCATATCCTTGGTTTTCCCTGAATCTACCGAAAAATCCTCAACAATCTTTATCATATCATTCTGAGCTTTTAGACTCAGTATCGTTTTTAACGCGAGTCGCTTTGCCTTTCTCGACATCGAATAGGAAAAATCCCTCGGCTTGGGGCCGAATACA
The DNA here is from genome assembly GCA_031267685.1 of Treponema sp. Classification (GTDB taxonomy): domain Bacteria; phylum Spirochaetota; class Spirochaetia; order Treponematales; family Breznakiellaceae; genus JAIRMT01. Next base: position 8,057 of record JAIRYV010000035.1, on the reverse strand, counting down.
GTTCCACCACCAACCAGCACTGGCGATTTCTTGTCACCGCGCCGCGCTCGACCCGTACCCTTCTGCTTATATGGCTTGGCGTTAGACCCATGGACTTCTCCACGGTCTTTAGTACTTGCCGTCCCCAATCGCCGGTTAGCAAGCTCGTTATTTATCGCCTCCCAGATGACTGCCTCGTTTTGTGGAAGACCGAATACCGTGTCATCCAGTTCAATATCACGAAGCTCTTTGCCACCAATGGAATATACTTTCTGCTTCATCACATTCCCCAATTACGACTTCTTAACCGCAGCTCTGACAACCACAAGCCCTTTGTTTATACCCGGAACAGCCCCATGAACTATAAGAAGCTGTTTCTTCGTGTCAACCCGGATAATCCTGAGACTCAAAACCGTTACCTGCTCATGCCCCATACGTCCAGGTAGTTTCACGTTTTTGAACGTGCGACCCGGATAGGTAGACTGTCCCGTAGAACCAGGCTCACGGTGAAATTTAGAACCGTGAGTATGGTGGCCACCAGCAAACCCCCAGCGCTTCATAACGCCCTGAAACCCTTTACCCTTGGAAACGCCAATTACATCAACATAACGAATCTTATCAAACACTTCAACGCCCAGAGAATCACCAATCGCAACTTCTTTTTCAAAATCACGAAATTCTTTCAGATACTTCTTCGGCGCAATATTCTGCGGAAATTGTCCCGCGTAAGGCTTGGTAACAAGATTTTTTTTCTTGTCATCAACGCCAAGAACCACAGCGGCATAACCATCTTTTTCTTCGTTCTTCTGAGCAATCACCACATTCGGATCGATCCGCAACACCGTTACTGGCAACATATTACCCACTTCATCAAAAACCTGTGTCATGCCAATTTTTTTACCCATCAGTCCCAACATATTTTCTCCAAACCGCCCATCACTGCTTTATCTCAACGTCAACGCCAGCGGGAAGCTCCAGCTTCATAAGCGAATCCATCACTTCAGGTGAGGGATTAATGATGTCAATCAAACGTTTATGAGTCCGCATCTCAAACTGCTCACGCGCCTTTTTGTTTACATGAGGCGAACGAAGCACCGTTATCTTGTTGATACGAGTCGGAAGCGGAATCGGACCGGTTACTTTCGCTCCCGCCTTCTGCACCGTCTGTACAATAGATTTGGCACTCTGATCAATCAACTCAACATCGAAACCACGTAGTCGTACGCGAATTCGTTCTTTAACCATTATTCCTCCAAAAAAGCGTACACCAGCAAACCAGCATACGCCTTCCCCCTTAGCGTTTTATTGTATAATCTCCACAACCTGCCCGGACGCAACCGTTTTGCCACCCTCACGAATAGCAAAACGAAGTGTCTTCTCCATAGCAATCGGGTGAATAAGCTCGCCAATGATCTCGGTATTATCCCCTGGCATGATCATCTCCTTTCCTTCCGGCAACGTTACTGTTCCCGTGATATCGGTCGTACGAAAATAGAACTGAGGCCGATAACCAGTGAAGAACGGGCTGTGGCGTCCGCCCTCTTCTTTGGAAAGACAGTAAATCTGCCCCTTGAACTTGCTGTGCGGGGTAATTGAACCTGGCTTGGCAAGCACCTGTCCGCGTTCAACTTCTTTCTTATCAATACCGCGCAGAAGTGAGCCGATGTTATCACCAGCCCGCCCTTCTTCTAGCAACTTGTTAAACATCTCAATGCCAGTAACCGTAGTTTTCCTGGTCGACTTGATACCAACGATTTCCACTTCCTCATTCAGTTTGACCACACCGCGCTCAACCTTGCCCGTTACCACCGTGCCACGACCAGAGATCGTAAACACGTCCTCAATTGGCATAAGGAACGGCTTGTCGGCATCACGTACTGGATCCGGGAAATAAGAGTCCATCGCATCAAGCAGTTCCTGAATACACTTAGAATTCTCGGTCTCCTTCCCCTCGTTCAGCTCTTCCATAGCCTTAAAGGCGGAACCCTTGATAATAGGAATCTCGTCGCCGGGAAAACCATTAGCCGTGAGCACATCTTTGATTTCTTCCTCGACAAGCTCAATGAGTTCTGGATCATCAACAAGATCAACCTTGTTGAGAAACACAATGATATTCGGAACCCCCACCTGACGGGCGAGAATGATATGCTCCCGCGTCTGGGGCATAACCGAGTCCGGTGCGGAGACGACCAACACCGCGCCATCCATCTGAGCCGCACCAGTAATCATGTTCTTGATGTAGTCGGCGTGTCCAGGGCAGTCTATGTGGGCATAGTGCCGCTTCTCAGACTGATACTCAAGATGCCGCGTGTTAATGGTAATACCACGCGCTTTTTCTTCCGGCGCATTATCAATGTCGTCAAACTTCATTACCTTATCGCCGTACTTTTTACCACAATACATAGTAATCGCGGCAGAAAGCGTCGTCTTGCCGTGGTCCACATGGCCGATGGTTCCCACATTCATGTGGATTTTAGTCCGATTAAATTTATCCTTTGCCATTCTCTCCTCCTTAACATTTACCAAGTTTTGAGAGTATACACAAACGCCTACAAAAGCGCAAGACACTCCCTCTAAAATAAACCGCTTCTTGCGGATTTTATATAACACTATAAAAGAAATAGTACAAAACGAGCAGAAAAATGAAGATAACTTTATCTATCTCGCTCCACCTATCTCATCTCTATCAAATTTACCAAAACGTACTTTACCATTCTCGTAAAATTATAATGATCGGTTTGGATAACCGAGACCTCCACGCCAGAGCATATCCTGAATTCTCAGGCGCGTCAATCCTTAACTTACCAGCGATAATGCGCGAATGCCTTATTTGCCTCCGCCATCTTATGGGTATCTTCTTTCTTCTTGAACGCGGTACCTGTATTATTATAGGCATCAAGAAGTTCCGCCGCAAGGCGGTCTCCCATACCATGACCGGAACGCGCACGAGCAGCGCTAATAATCCACCGCATACCCAACGCTTCACGCCGTGACTCCCGAATTCCCATTGGTACCTGATATGTCGCACCACCAACCCTTCGGGATTTCACCTCAATCATCGGTTTCACATTATCTATGGCTTTCAAAAAAACTTCAAGGGGTTCTTTCTCAACTTTTGTGCGAAGCACACCCAGCGCGTCATGTACAATCCTAAGCCCTAGCGAGCGTTTACCATCCCACATCATGCGATTCACAAATTTAGAGACAACAATACTGTTGTATTTAGAATCTGGAACAATACCCCGATCCACAGTTTTCTTCTTTCTTCCCATACTATTCTCCGCTACGCCTTTGGCCGTTTGACGCCGTACTTTGACCGGCCACGCTTTCGACTTTCCACACCCAGTGTATCCTTCGCGCCCCGAATGATGTGATAACGTACACCGGGAAGGTCTTTTACACGGCCACCACGAACCAGAACCACCGAGTGTTCCTGCAAGTTATGTCCGATACCCGGAATATACGCCGTAACTTCCGTTCCATGAGAAAGACGCACACGAGCGATCTTCCGTAACGCCGAGTTCGGCTTCTTAGGCGTCATCGTCATCACACGGGTACAAGTTCCACGTTTCTGAGGACAGGATTGAAGAGCCGGAGACTTCGTCTTGGCCGTAATCTGTTGCCGTCCAAAACGAACCAATTGATTGATAGTAGGCATGAACCAAAAACTCCCTTTTGTAAATGCTTGCTCGCCATAAGGCTACAAGTAATAATATCTTATCTGAAAGAAAAAAAAAGGTCAATAGGATTATAAAGAATTTCTTGCTTTTTTACACAAATTTCTTAACCCAGTTCCTTTGTCCGCCGGAATGTCGCCTCCACCGCGTTCATCACGACGCCGCGAAACGCGCCATTCTCCAGCGCCGCGATACCAGCTATGGTGGCGCCTGCCGGCGAGCTTACCATATCCTTGAGTTCTCCAGGATGCTTCCCTGTTTCCAGCATCATCATGGCAGAACCCGCAACCATTTTGCCAGCATAACACAAGGCCCTCTCCCGTGTCAAGCCCGCCCGAACAGCGCCGTCGGCAAGCGCCTCAATGAACATGCAGACAAAGGCTGGTCCTGAGCCAGAAAGCGCAGTTACCGCATCAAGGTAGCCTTCACTAAGGCGATCCACCATGCCCGCGCCAGCCAGTATGGTCTCCAGTTCAGTAAGCGTTTCTTCGGCAACGTTTTCCGCTGCGAGCGCGATCACTCCCTGCCCGATGAGCGCGGGCGTGTTGGGCATGATCCGCACGATGGGCTGCCCAACAGTATCAAACAGCGCGGCACGGAGCTTTCCAATAGACCACCCTGCGGCCATTGAAACAAGCGTTACCGGCAAACGCGCCGTCAGGCGCTGTTCCACAAACGGCACAAGCTCTGCGAGTACGCTTGCCATAACCTGTGGCTTCACAGCCAGAAAGACAAAGTCCGCGACTGCCACTGCCTCGCTGTTTGAGGTATATACCTTCGCGCCAAGCTGCTTTGCTGCTAGCTCCGCTTTGCCGCGCTCCACATCACTGAACCCAATGTTCGCGCCGCCCACAACCTTCGCCGCAGCCTTCATCAGCGCTGTACCCATATTCCCACTGCCTATGCAGGCTATCGTTTTTTGCATGGCTACAAGTTTCTTCTATAATATAGACCAATGTCAACAAGCTAAAAAGCATTGGACGCATCAAGTCTGCCTTTTGTATCCCTTGACTTTTGTCTTCAGTCTGCTATTATTGATCTATTATGACAAATTATCATACTTTGTCATAGAAAACTAATAAGGCAGGCTTATGACGTATCAACACATTGTTTTTTTGTTCCCAGGGCAGGGGGCGCAGTATCAGGGCATGGGTATCGACCTGCTGGCGGCATCACTGGCGGTAAGGGCACTGTTCGCACTGGCATCAGACATTAGCGGCAGAGATATGCGGTCACTACTGGCTGAGGCTGATGAGACGACGCTGAAACGTACCGATGTTTCCCAGCCCGCGATTACGCTGGTGAATCTTGCCGCAGCTACCGTGCTTGTCGAACGCGGCGTAACACCGGCGGCGACTGCGGGCTTCAGTCTCGGCGAATACGCAGCGCTGGCCACTGCAGGCGTGATCAGCGCCGAAGATTGCTTCCGACTGGTGAAAACGCGGGGGGAAACCATGCAGGCAGTGTCAGACGCACTCATGCTTGGACAGAATCCACCCGGTATGGCGGCAGTGATTGGACTTGCACCAGAACGAGTCGAGGCGCTAATCGCCGAGTGGCAGATAAAAGACCTGTTTACCGCCAACATCAATTCACCGAAGCAGGTGGTGGTGTCAGGCACGGCAGATGCCCTGTCGCTTGCTGAGTCGCGCTTCAAGGAAGCTGGCGCGCGGCGGGTCTTACGCCTGGCCGTTGCCGGACCGTTTCATTCGCCGCTCATGGCGCACGCAGCAGAACAGTTCCAGTCCTCGCTCGAAGCAGTCGTGTTTAACGATCCTGCGCTCCCGCTCTACTCCAATGTGTCTGGTACACGAATCAGTAGTGGAGCAGAGGCAAAGGCACTGGCGTTACGGCAGATAAGTCAGCCGGTGCGCTGGACTGATGAGGAAGCCGCCGTTGGCGCGGCAGGCATCGATGCAGCAGTGGAAGCTGGTCCGGGTAAGGTTCTCCAAGGGTTGTGGCAAGATGCAGGTGTCAACGTCCCATGCTTTGGAGCAGGGACGCTCGCTGACATCAATAAGCTTCAAAGTGAACATTCTTAATACTGGGAGGAAAAAATGCGCTTGGAGAACAAGAAGGCGCTCGTTACTGGAGCGTCACGAGGCATTGGCAGAGCCATCGCCGACAAATTTATCGCCGAGGGCGCTACTGTTTGGGGCGTCAGTACCCGGCCACCCGACGATCTGGCAGCGCGAATAGCGACGGCAAACGGTAAACTGCGCTGGATCAGCGCCGACTTAGGCGCGCTTGTCGACATTGAGGCTATAGTAGAGGCGGCAATCACAGAGGCCGAAGGCTTTGACATCGTGGTTAACAACGCTGGTATCACGCGGGACAATCTCGCGTTTCGCATGAGCCTCGAAGACTGGCAAAAAGTGCTGGACGTGAACCTAAGCGCCGCGTTTCTGATAGCGCGTACCGTTGGCAGGGATATGATTCGCCGCCGCGCTGGCGTCATCATCAACATGGCAAGCGTCGTGGGTATACACGGTAACGGAGGGCAGGCAAACTACGCGGCAAGTAAGGCCGGGCTGATCGGGCTGACAAAGAGCCTTGCGTTAGAGGTAGCGCGACGCGGCGTCCGCGTGAATGCTATCGCACCCGGTTTCGTGGTTTCGGATATGACCAACGCGATGAGCGACACCGCTAAGACCGCTATGCTCGACCACATCCCACTCAAACGACTCGGTACACCCGACGATATTGCCGAAACCACGCTCTTTCTGGCATCCGATAGCGCCGCTTATATTACTGGACAGGTTTTATCCGTAGATGGAGGTATGTTTTTATGAAAAAGAAGGTTGTTGTTACTGGTATGGGGGTGATTTCACCAATAGGTAACTCACTGGAGGCGTTTAACAACGCCCTTAAAGCCGGAAAATGCGGCGTTGTTCCTATTACCCAGTTCGATACTACTGGTTTCGATGTTACTATCGCTGGCGAAGTGCGTGATTTCGACCCTATGCTCTGGATTGACAAGAAAGAAGCGCGAAAAATGGCGCGCTTCACGCAGTTCGCAGTAGCGGCGGCAGCGCAGGCGCTCGCGCAGGCGGGCTTACTCACCGACACTAGCGGCGAGCAACGTATTACCTGCGATCCGCTGAGAACCGGCGTTGTGCTGGGTAACGGCATTGGCGGTTTCGAGATCGTTACCGAATCCTTCCATAAACTATTCGATAACGGCCCCAGGCGTATGCTGCCGCTGACCGTACCTTTGATGATTAACAATGAGGCAGCTGGCAACATTTCGATAGTTTACGGAATACACGGACCCGCCTTAACACAGGTAACCGCCTGCGCATCTGGCACCGATGCCCTAGGGCAGGCGCTTGACCTGATTCGAGTCGGTCGCTGTGATGTCGTCGTTAGCGGCGGAACAGAGGCATGTATTGTCCCATTTGCGATAGGCGGCTTTCAGATGCTCAAGGCATTGTCAACCAAGCGTTGTAACGAGCCGACTAAGGCGTCGCGTCCCTTTGACGCTGACCGCGATGGCTTTGTTCTCGGCGAAGGCGCAGGCGTACTAGTGCTGGAGAGCGAGGAACACGCAAAGGCGCGTAATGCCACGATTATCGCCGAAGTCGCTGGTTATGCTGCCACTAATGATGCCTATCACATTACCTCGCCGGAGCTGTCGGGTGAAAGCGGCGGTAAAACCATGCAATTGGCGCTTGCTGACGCGGGTTTGCCGCCTGAAGCCGTGCAGTATTACAACGCCCACGGCACTTCTACCGAGATAAACGACCGTACCGAGACTAAGATGTTGAAGTACGCCTTTGGAGACTATGCCTATAAGCTCAAAGTCTCCAGTATCAAGAGCATGACTGGCCATTGTGTCGCGGGGAGCGGTGGACTTGAAGCCATTGCCTGCATACTGGCGATTCGTGATGGCTTTTTCCCGCCGACCATCAACCTTGATAGCCCTGAGCCAGACTGCGACCTCGACTATGTGCCGAATGTCGCACAGTACGGCGTGATTGACGTAGCCATGTCCGGTTCATTCGGCTTTGGCGGTCATAATGGTGTCGCCATCTTCCAGCGCTATCGATAGGGTTTCTGCTCTGCACACTCGTGCGCTAATTCTGATCACGAGTGTGCGGTAAGCTTGATCACCACCCTGCGCTAAGCCTGATCACGAGTGTGCGGTAAGCTTGATCACCACCCTGCGCTAAGCCTGATCACGAGTGTGCGGTAAGCTTGATCACCACCCTGCGCTAATCCTGATCACGACTGTTCTGAAATCTTCATAACAACCCTGACCAAAGAGTGTTGAGGAGTGAGCGGTAAGCTTGTTCACCACCCTGCGCTAAGCCTGATCACGAGTGTGCGGTAAGCTTGATCACCACCCGGCGCTCATCCTGATCACGAGTGGGCGGTAAGCTTGATCACCACCCTGCGCTT
>JAIRYV010000027.1 GCA_031267685.1 Treponema sp. | reverse complement strand
TCAATGGACGAAACGGTTGTAGAACATGCGCGGAACTTTGGAGTTGGCATTCTGAAACAGGACGGCGACACGATAGAGTCTTTCGATGTACCACTGAAGGCATATTAAAACCACAATATGGTTCTTATTATCCCATTCCTACGGCAAAAGCGACTGGATGCGCTATTCATCATGCTGTACGCGGCTAAACCTGATGATGCGCTTCTTCGCAGTGTCAGACACGCGACGCCTAGTGTCATTGGATAGCATAGCCTAGTGTCATTGGATAGCATAGCCTAGTGTCATTGAGTAACACAGGCTAGTGTCATTGAGTAACATAGCCTAGTGTCATCGAGTAGCATAGCCTAGTGTCATTGAGTGATTCTAGTTAGAATCATCGAGTAACACTAGTTAGTGTCATTGAGTAGCACAGGCTAGTGTCATTGGATAGCACAGGCTAGTGTCATTGAGTAGCATAGGCTAGTGTCATCGAGTAGTACTAGTATGCAGTAAACATTAAAAGGCGGTTTAATGCTGCCTTTACCGCGTCTTTGTCAAACGCCAGCGTGTAGCGTGCTTCGTACCAAACGAAGTAGCGCGGTGTTGATGAACCAGCGCTGGTAGGTGTCTTGCGCTGGAACTTCGGTACGCGGGCTGGTCTGGGCGCTGATGCAGAGGCCGTCAGGAAGCTGTAGTTCCACAATCTGGCGCTCACCTTCAAATACGCTTTTCCTGACTAGAGCCGAAAAGCTAAGGTCACTATGGCAGGTGAGGGACAGGGCGTCATAGGGGATAAAGAGGAGAGGACGTTCCTCGTCATACACAAAACCACGCGACACGGCGAGTCTGCCTAAAGAACAGTGTAGCATGACGTGTTCTCCGCTATTTCCTTCTATTATACAGGGTATTATTGACCCTGCGCCGAGAAAGCGGGCGCCAAACTCGGTCTTTGGCGCGAGGAACAGTTCGCGCGCTGCGCCACTTTCGATGATGCGCCCCGCATCCATGAGCGCGATACGGTCGCCAAGGGTTGCTGCTTCCTCACGGTCGTGGGTAACAAAGACGCATGGGGCGTTTGAACGCGCCCTGATGTCTGGGAACTCTTGCCACAGTTCCCGCCGGAGCGGGGCGTCCAGTGCGGAGAATGGTTCGTCCAGCAGCAAGGCGCGCGGCTTGCTTGCCAGCGCCCGCGCTATGGCGACTCGCTGGCGTTCCCCGCCGGAGAGCGTATCAACGTGGCGACGCTCATAGCCGGATAAGCGCACGGTTTTCAGCGCCTCGGCAGTAACGCGGCGGCGCTCGGCCTTTGGTACGCCTTGGATAAACAGGCCATAGGCAATATTCTTGCCCACATCAAGGTGTGGAAACAGGGCAATGTCCTGAAAGACCATTGCTATCCGCCGTTTCCAGGGCGCTACTGCGCCGAGGTCATCTCCATCAATGAGTATCTTGCCTACCTGCGCTTCAGCAAGTCCGGCAATGAGGTTTAGCACGGTGGTCTTCCCACAGCCCGAAGGCCCGACTAGTGCCAGTGTTTCCCCATCCGCCACTTTCAGATCAATCTCTAACGTGAAGCTGTCAAAACTTTTCTTCACCCCTTTTAATTCAAGCATTTTTTCCTCTCCTGTATTTGACATAAAGCGTTAAAGTTGGTAAGCTGTACCCACGAACATGATAACATACGATGAAAATACTTTGTATATCAGATCACATTGACCCGCTTGTGTATACCAGTTCCATTAAGGAACGGTTTGGCGATGTTGATCTTGTGATAAGCGCTGGGGATCTTCCTCTGGACTATCTTGACTTTATTGTGTCAAGTCTTAATAAGCCGCTCCTTTTTGTATTCGGCAATCATGACCTCAAGGATTTTGCGCTCTATAAGGGACGCGCCTTTCCTTCGTCGTCCAGTTCTCTTATCGGAGAGCCAGAATCTTTACCCACCACTGGGGCTATACATATTGGTTCACGCACTTGCATTGAAAACGGCCTTCTGGTTGCTGGTCTGGGTGGGTCCATACGGTATAGACCGGGTGAAAACCAGTATACTGATTTCCAGATGTACCTTGAAATCATCAAACTTATCCCACGTCTGCTCTTTAACCGGCTCTTTCGAGGGCGTTATGTGGATATCCTTGTTACCCACGCTTCACCCAAGGGGATTCATGACAAAGAAGATAAGTGTCACTGGGGTTTTAAGTCATTTCTGTGGTTCATGCGGGTCTTTAAGCCAAGGTATCTTATTCATGGGCATATCCATCTTTACGATCTATCTGAGGTTCGGGTAACCCGTTACGAAGAAACCCAGGTGATCAATGCCTATAGTCATTTTGTGCTTAATACCACTGAGGATGATGAGGCGGCGCCAGCAGCGTCCCTGTTATAATAGATAGTCTTTAAGCAGGAGGAACAAATGGATGAAGATAATGTGAGCGGCGTAGTTTTTCAATCAAGCGAGGATTTCAATCGGGCAAGGAATCAGGCTATATTTTCACGGATTCAGCATTTCATGAATGTTGATAAGGACAATCTCCTTTCATTCAATGATGTGAAAGAAATTCTGAAACCCAAGAACCAGTCGTATCAGGGTATGCAGATCGTGCCTCTTAACCATATTGTGGGAAGCGAAGGCCGGTATCACGATTTCAACAAGCACTTTCTGCCGAGGGTTGAGCATATCCGCGCTCGTTGGCAGAAGGTGGATCAGGCGCGTCTTCAGGATGTAGTGCTTCCCCCGATTCAGCTTTATGAGATAGGCGGGGTCTACTTTGTACGGGATGGAAACCACCGTGTGTCTGTTGCCCGCAGTCAGGGCGGTGAAGTCATTGATGCTGAGGTTATTAGCCTTTCCAGTGAGATACCCATTGATCCGTCAATGACCGCTGATGATCTGAGGAAGAGTCTCATCAAATATGAGAAGAACCTCTTTTATGAGAAGACCCGCTTTGGTGAACTCACTGGCGACAATGAGCTAGACTTCTCTGAGCCGGGACGCTATGATGTGATCTATAATCACATACTGGTACACAAGTATTACATTGATGAGGGAAAGGACGTGCAGCTTTCTTTTGATGAGGCTCTGATCTCCTGGTATACAAACGTGTACGCCCCCATCATCAAGATCATCAAGGATGAATGGATTGAGCTTAACTTTCCAGGTTATAGTCCCAGCGATCTCTATGTCTGGATTGTCAAGCATTGGGACTTTTTGAAGAAGAAGTATGGCGTAGACTATGCTGCATCAGAGGCTGCTAAAGACTTTACAGTGAAATATGGTCAGAGTCGAGGCCGTTTTCTGCGCTTCATCGGTGCTTGGTTTGAGCGCTTCTTTAAGCGTCCATCGACCAAGCCGCGTTAGCGTGGCTTCCCGCTGGTGTGATGGCTAGTTCCCGAAACGTGATTCCCGCTGTACAGTTCAGTGCTGAGGCGCTCAATCAATCTTTTGAGGCGTTCCTCGTGCCTGACGCGGATCGCTACCTCATGCTAAAAACGCTTCTTGAGAAACTGCGCCTGAGCCATGCAGTTGTCAGTATCTGTGGGAATCGGCACTTTCTGATTGCCCCGGGCAATGTGTCCTATGCCTGTATCAACAGTGCGATCCTACTGGTTGCCCATTACGACCGTGTTAGTGGCAGTCCCGGGGCAAATGACAATAGTGCTGCTGTTTTTGAGCTGCTTGATGCGGCCATCAGCCTGCGCCGGGAACGCATCAATGACTGGCTCATCATCTTCACGGATAAAGAGGAATTGGTTCACGGTGAGCGCCTCATTGACCAGGGTTCATACTCGCTGGCAAAGAAACTTTTCACGTCGAGGCGAGGTCGTCCCAAGGTGTTCATCTTTGACGCCTGCGGCAGTGGAGACACACTGGTCATCTCCACCACGGCGGAGTATCTTCTGAAGAACGAATACTGCGCTGGCGGGGCGCACACGCGAATACTGTTAAGGCAGCTTCGTTCCCGTGCGCTTGAAACCACACGTCGCCTTCACATTGAGCGAGTTTGCCTCATCCCAACCCCGTTTTCCGATGATGCGGGCTTTTTACGTGCTGGTCTTGCGGCACAGACCATCACGGTTTTGCCAGCCAACGAAGCTGCGGCCTTTACCGCGCTGGTCCGTAAGGCGCCGGTATATATCGACGCTCTTTTCAAGCACGATGTCCCCACAAGCCTAGAGACATCCCTTATCCCGCAGACATGGCGCCGCCTTAACAGCCCCGATGACACGCGCCCCTATCTCACTCCTCAGTATTTTTCCGAAGTAACACGTTTCATTCGGGGTCTCTGTGAATGAGGAGCCAAATAGACCCGCTGTCAAGGTTTCAGTACCCTTGCTTCCGATAATAAAGTCATGGCGCGAAAATATGTTATCCTAGTCATGATCCTTTCCCTGTCTCAGGCAGCGCTGCTTTTCAGCCAGGCCACGGGGCGGGATTTATCAATAGTTCAGGAAGACCTCAGAATAGAGCAAGGAGTTGATGGTGGCTTTCACCTTTTTATAAGAAAGAAGCCCGACATCGGTTCAGTATTGCTCACCGAAACCACCCGCGATCCAGCCCTGGCCGAGCCAAACTACGCCTACCGAGTAGCAGACTGGAACCCAACAAACGGCGACGAGATACGGCTCATCGACGGCGTACCAGTTCCCAGAGGCATCTATTCCCTCGTTGATTCTACACCAGAACCACATTCCGAATTCGGGGAGGCTTTTCATATCTATATCCCCTATCTTCTGAACTATGGCTATGAGAACACCCGTCACGGAGAAATCTATGTGGTTGACGGGACTTACTTCAATATCCGCAGCTTTGTCCTACCTTACGCCGACTATCGTCGAGACTTCAAGGATAATCCCTTTGTACTCAGGGTAACGCAGAAACCGCTTGAAGGCCCTCCTGAAGGCAACTACATGAAGGATACGATTGACGCCTTTACTGAGATAGCCAGCGTGGGCAATGGGGCGCTTGTGTGGTCGCGGGGTGCGGATGATCTTGTAGGCAAGATCACCGAGATTCTTGAGCCAGAACGGGGAAAGACCTTTGATCTGGTTATCTGCCTTGATACCACTGGCAGTATGCGTGACGAAATTGCCGCAATTCAGAATACGCTTCCTGCTCTTCTCAAAGAGATATTACCTGCCTATCCGCTTTTCCGCATTGGTCTGGTACTATACAAGGACTACTATGATGCCTATATTACTCGTGTACTTCCTTTTACGAGTAGCATAGATCAGTTTCAGACTAGACTGAAAGCGATTAGCGTGGGTGGCGGCAAGGACATTCCTGAAGCAGTCTATGAGGCGCTTTATGACGGCGCGGTGAAGTTTTCATGGACAAGCGAGGCGCGGCACATCATTCTCATTGGCGATGCCCCGCCACACCCGCGTCAGCGCGGCTCAGTATCAAAAGCCATGGTTGACGCGGCGATTGCCGAGCGTGGCATCAAGGTGAACGCGATCATTCTGCCTCAATGAGCAAATTGAGTGGCGGCTTAGTTCTGCTGATACTGGTGCTGAGCGCGAGAAATATACCACTTATAATAATTAGTCGCGAGGCAGACATTTTCTTGTTTTTTCTTGCCTTTTTCTATATACTCTAATACTGATATCCGAATGAAGTCTTTACAAGGGGCGGCAACGAAAATTTCATAATAAAAGGAGCAATTTTATGAAACCAAGAAAACATTCCTTAATGGCAAAACTGACAGGCGTCGTTATAGCAGGGATAACCAGCGTTATCTTGTTGCTATCTTTGGTATCGTTTTATGAAATCTATTCCATTTCAAACAGAGAAGTTGAAAACTTTATCGCCGAAAACATCGTTCATTTGCGAGACCGCATAAGCGCCCAACTTCAGGAACGGGCGAACTTACTTAATTACACCGCTATGGGCGCGATTCCTGCTATGACTGCAGAAACCCTGGACCGGGACGCACTCCAGAACTACTTTGTAACAATGACCGCCACCCTTGCGGACGTACAACTACTCTTCTGCGCCAGCAATGGCCGCTGGAACGACCCCGGTAACTTTATGGTGTTCGGCGACGGCTGGCAACCCACAGACCCGGGCTATGACAACAGAACCAGAAGTTGGTTCTCTGACGCGAAAGCCGCCGCGGGACGGATTATCTTTACCGACCCCTACGTTGATATGATTACCCAAGAACTAGTTGTTACGCTGTCAAAAACCGTGTTTGACGAGCAGGGACGGGAAGTAGGCGTGGTGGGCGAGGATATTTCTATGAAGACCCTGGATGCTATGGCTAATGCTCGATCAGCTATCCCTGAAATCACGAGTTATATACTGCATCCATCAGGGCGTTACATATCCAACCCTGATATGTCCGCCATTATGGAAAAAGACTTTTTCACCGAATACGGGTTGGAACAATACCGCAGAAACGTCCTGTCTCCCTCTTCCTTCTTGGGAACCAACGGCACAGTATTTATCTGTTCCGAGCCGCTCCCCATAGCAAACTGGAATCTCGTATCAATAATTCCGTCCGCAGTGGTATTTAGAGATGTAAACCGGATTATGAGAACGCTTATCATTCTGGCGCTTGCTTTTCTTATAGTTATTAGTGTGGGTTTTTATTTTTTTATTAAGAATACGCTGAGTCCAATCAAAGTCGTATCCCGTGAACTCAAAAGTATTTCTGAAGGCGGAGGGGATTTGACTAAAAACATCACCGTTAAAGCGAATAATGAAATCGGCGATCTTGCCCAGTATTTTAACCTAACTTTACAGAAGATCAGAGACTTGGTGGTATTGATCAAGCAGCAAGCAACAAGCCTGCACAACATCGGCAGCGAACTGGCCACCAATATGACTGAAACCGCCGCGGCTATCAACGAGATCACCGCCACTATCCTCAGCATCAAGGGGCGGGTGATCAGCCAGAGCAATAATGTCGCTGATACCAACAACGCCACAGAACAGATCTCCGTCAGTATCGACAAACTCAACGCTCACGTGGAGAACCAGGCCGTCAAAGTGTCCCAATCATCCGCGTCCATTGAGGAGATGCTGGCCAACATCCAGTCGGTTACCCAAACGCTCGTCCAAAACGCCGGCAATGTAAAACAACTGATGGAAGCGTCCGAAGTGGGGCGCACGGGTTTGCAGGACGTGGCTACGGACATTCAGGAAATCGCCCGTGAATCCGAAGGGCTTCTGGAGATTAACGCCTTGATGGAGAATATCGCCAGCCAGACCAATCTCTTGTCAATGAACGCTGCGATTGAAGCAGCTCACGCCGGAGAAGCAGGCAAGGGGTTTGCGGTCGTTGCCGATGAAATCCGCAAACTCGCTGAAAGTTCTAGTGAACAATCAAAGACCATTGCTGCGGTGCTCAAAAAGATAAAAGGATCAATAGACAAGATTACAGCATCTACCAACAATGTACTTGGCAAATTTGAAGCCATTGACGACGGCGTTAGACTCGTATCGGATCAGGAGACAAGCATCCGCAATGCTATGGCGGAACAGGGAATCGGCAGTAAACAGATTCTTGAGGTGACTGGCCAGCTTAACGACATTACCCAACGGGTAAAAGGGGAATCCGAAGAGGTGCTGCTGGGAAGCAAGAAAGTTATGCAGGAAGGCAAACACCTGGAAAGGGCGACCGATGAAATTACCAACGGCATAAACGAAATGGCTATTGGCGCGAAACAGATCAATGTTGCGGTAACGCGGGTAAATGAATTAAGTGGTCAAAATCGAGACAGCATTGACATTTTGTTTGAGGAAGTGTCCCGCTTCAAAGTCGAGTAGCCGTATTTGCCTATTTGCCTATGCGCTCACCGCTTCGCTTTTTTCCGCCATAGCCGCTGAAGCTCCTGCTATGGCGGAAATGACTGGGACTACAAAGACAAAGACTATGAGGAGAGCTAGACATTGAGCTTATGAGGTAAGACTTAGAGGATGTAGTGCAAAGGATGACGCTAGAATAGGATGCTTGGGGAAGAGAAGGCTCAAACATAGAACATGAGCTGGATATGGCATTTCTTCTTTCACTACTCACTTTGCTCTCCTTCACGCTGACACGCTTGCTGAAAACAAACTTTACTAAAACATATACAAAATAGCAAGAGGGGGTTCAAATACATTGAACATAATAGCACTTGTATGGTTCATAGAAGCCTCGCACAGAGAACTTTAACGATAGACACAAAACTTTTCCTCCTGTATTGTTAGGACAGCTTAGACCCCAGCGTTTCGCCGGGGCGTTGCGGGGGCAGAGCCCCCGCAGAGGGGGAAGCGGAAGTGAGGGGGAGACTTCCCCCT
The DNA here is from genome assembly GCA_031267685.1 of Treponema sp. GTDB lineage: Bacteria > Spirochaetota > Spirochaetia > Treponematales > Breznakiellaceae > JAIRMT01. The sequence goes on along the minus strand of JAIRYV010000027.1, from coordinate 22,953 downwards.
CCTTGAAATCTAAGCAGTGTATCAGGGAGCAATGAATAGTATCAAACGATCAAAAGAAACTATCTATGGGAATCTAACGGTTATCCTTTTCCTCATCGCGGCTGTGCTAGTTTTGGGTATTTCTATCTACACGAGTGTTCTGGTAAATGGCATTTCAACGTTTTTCAAGACGAGTATTGAAAATCGGCTGAAGGCAACGAGTCGTATGGCGGTTCGCTTGGTTACACCGGAAGAGCTTGAGGAGCTGATGGTTCCTGAAGATATGGAGAAGCCGCTGTTTCAGGATATCCGAAACCGGCTTATTGACTTTGGAGAGCTTGCTGACGTGCTTTTTGTGTACTATATGCGGCCTCTGGAGGATGGGAATCTTCAGTTCATCGTGGATAATGACCTTTCGGAAGACATGGTGAATCTGACAACGGCTCCGATTCCGGTGGAAGACGTGCCTTTGATGGCGTTGACTGAAAAAATAAGTGTGGTAACGGGCCTGGGGAACTATTCTGAGGGCTACACAGGTCTTATCAGTGCGTTTGCACCGGTACTCGATGAGGCTGGAGAGGTGGTGGCTCTGGCGGGCGTGGATATGTGGGATGAAAAAATCCTGATAACGCGACGGCGAGTGCTTTTTCTTTCTATTATACTGCTGGTTTCTACTGCTTTTGTGATTGCTAGTGGTGTGTTGAATTTCGTCATTCACCAGCGGAAGGAGCGCGCCTTTGTGAAGCGCTTTGGTCAGCAAGAGTTGATGTCTAGTCTGTCCCAGAACTTCATCTCTTCCCGTGATACGACTGTTTTGATTAACGAAACCTTGGGGCTTACGGGAAAATTCATGCGGTTGAGCCGTATTTTGGTGGAGTTCCCGGAGATAGGCGCTACAGCCGGAGGGCCGGATTACTTCTGGTATAGTGGTGAGGCATTGGTAAGTCCGCCGAGGGCTGAGAGTCTTAACGACTTGCTTTACAACAGTTTTCCGCAGGATCAGCCTGAAGTTGTTCCTACTGTCTTATGTAACGACGTGGGTCAGGACAAGCGCTACGAAGAGATGCAGTTTGCGGGGGTTAAAGCCTTTATCTGGATTCCGATTTACGTTGATGGCATGTATTGGGCGGTGTTGAGTTTTGAGGAATGTCTTAAGCCGCGTGTCTGGACTGAGAGCGATCAACAGCTTGTGAGAACGGTGAGCAGCGTGATTGCAGGTGCAATTGCGCGGAACATACGGGAGCGAGAACGGGACGCTGCTCTGGGGCAGGCGGAGCGGGCGAGTAAGGCGAAGAGTGATTTTCTTGCGAACATGAGTCATGAGATGCGCACGCCGATGAACGCTATCATTGGCATGACAACTATAGCGAAAACAGCGCGGGATATAGAGAAAAAGGAGTATTGTCTTACCAAGATTGAAGAGGCATCGAATCATCTTCTTGGGGTTATTAACAACATTCTGGATATGTCGAAGATTGAGGCGAACAAGTTTGAGCTTTCGTTTGATGAGTTTGAGTTTGAGAAGATGCTTCGTAAGGTGGTGAATGTGGTGAACTTCCGGGTGGAGGAGCGGCATCAGGATTTTTCGGTACAGATTGACAAGTACATTCCCCGGTTTCTCTATGGCGATGATCAGCGTTTGGCGCAGGTTATCACGAATCTTCTTTCTAACGCGGTTAAGTTCACGCCGGAGCAAGGTATTGTGCGGCTGGATGCGCGGCTTGTTCGAGACGCGAAGGGTAGCGACGATGTGGGTGTCAGCGATGGGGTGGCGTTGGGAGAAGGGCAGCCGGAGCTTTGTACCATTCGGATTAGCGTGCAGGATTCTGGCATTGGGATTACTAGGGAGCAGATATCGCGGCTTTTCTCTTCTTTTGAGCAGGCGGATTCGAGTACTTCGCGGAAGTTCGGAGGCACTGGTCTGGGGCTTGCCATATCTAAACGTATTGTGGAGATGATGGGCGGTAGTATCTGGGTGGAATCTGAGTCGGGTTTGGGGGCAACGTTTACCTTTATTGTCAAACTTGGGAAGGGTAAGGAGGAGCAGGGGAGTCTTTTGGGACCTGGGGTGAACTGGAGTAACCTGTGCATACTTGCGGTGGATGATGCTGAGTATGTTCGGGTATACTTTAAAGAGTTTGCGGAACAGATGGGCATTGTCTGCAAGACTGCGGGGAATGGGATTGAAGCGAAGTCCATCATTGAAACTCAGGGGCCGTTTGACCTGTACTTTGTGGACTGGAAGATGCCGGGAATAAATGGCATAGAGCTTTGTCACTGGATCAAGGAACACGGAGTAGGGGATCATCCTGTGGTTATTATGATTTCCGCGACTGAGTGGAACGAGATAGAGGACGCTGCGCGTGAGGCTGGGGTTGACAAGTTTTTGTCCAAGCCATTGTTTCCGTCGCTTCTTTCGGATTGCATCAACGAATGTCTGGGACTGAGTAACTTGGTTCAGGCAGGGACTGGGAAGAGCGATTTTGTGGATAGATTTCCAGACTGCCGTATTCTTTTGGCAGAGGATATGGAGATTAACCGGGAGATTGTCCTCACGCTGCTGGAACCCATGGGCTTGCGCATTGACTGTGCTGAGAACGGGATTCAGGCGGTTGAGTGCTTCAGGGAAGCGTCTGGGGCTTACGATATGATCTTTATGGATGTGCAGATGCCAGAGATGGATGGCTATGAAGCTACGCGCCACATCCGCACATTGGAGACAGCGGGTCGACGGGTTCCGATAATCGCAATGACTGCCAACGTGTTTCGGGAAGACATTGAGAAATGCTTAGGCGCGGGCATGGATGGCCATGTGGGGAAGCCTCTGGACATAGCGGAGGTACTTTCCGCGTTGAGGACCTATCTGTCGAAAGAGAAGCCTGACAAGGCGGGCGCCAAGGACACTTAGGTTTGGTATCTGAACAGGCTTTGCCGGTCTGCTCCCAGATATTTATGCAGTTTTGACAGAACATTGTCGAAGTCGAGGGGTTTGCCTATATGATCGTTCATTCCGGCTTTGAGGCATTTCTCCATATCTTCCCGGAAGACATTGGCGGTCATTGCGATGATAGGGATTCCGATGGGGTATTCTGGGTTGTTTCTTTTGTAGGCTTCTTCTGCTGAGCGGATGTGCCTACTGGCTTCGTATCCGTCCATTTCGGGCATCTGCACATCCATGAAGATTATGTCATACTTTTTCGGGTCTTCCTTGAACATGCGCACTGCTTCAACGCCATTTTCCGCGCACTCTACTTTAAGCTGGGTTGCGTCCAAAAGGGTAAGCACGATTTCGCAGTTAATCTCGACGTCTTCGGCTAACAAGAGTCGGTATCCCTTAAAGATGCCCTGCAAGTCTGGCTCGGACTTTTCCTTGCTCAGGGAGTCACCCCAAGGCACTCGTTAATAATGTCAGCAATGGCGGAGGGGAAGAGTGGCTTTGACAGGAATTTGTGTACGCCCACACTTCTTGTCTCAGCCTCAATAAGGCTCCATTCCATAGCGGAGATCATGATAACGACTGAATCAAGGGGGCGCTGTTCTTTGATTCTTCTGATGAGTTCTACGCCATCCATGCCAGGCATGTTCCAATCTATGAAGTGATAGTATAAGCGCCTCGTTGTTTTATAAGCTCAAGCGCTTCTATTCCGTTTGCGGCGCTATCACAGGAGAGATTGACGCCTTGGACGATTTCCTTGAAATAGTCCCGTATTTCAACATCGTCATCTACCATAAGTACGCGGATATTAGCCCAGCTTATCTTAGGGCTTAGTATGCTGAGTCTTTCCTCTGTTCCTCTGATTGCCTGCACGGTGAAAGAGAAGGTTGACCCTTTCGCATGAGTGGATTCAATCCATATCTTGCCACCCATCATCTCGACGATTCGTTTGGAAATGGCGAGTCCCAAGCCTGTGCCGCCGAATTTGCGAGAGGTTGAGCTTTCGGCCTGTTGGAACGAATTGAAAAGCCGGGACTGCTGTTCTGCGCTGATACCTATGCCTGTGTCGCTTACTGCGATCTGAAGGGTGCAGCGATTGTTTTCTTCTTTTGCTAAACGGGTTGTGAGGCTGATTGTTCCGTATTCAGGCGTAAACTTGACTGCGTTACTCAAGAGGTTAGTGATGACTTGAGCCAGGCGTTGTTCATCGCCGATGAGGGTTCTAGGGATAGCCCTGTCGATATGCACGCTGAACTTCTGCTGTTTCTCATCCACCCTGAAGTTTATGACATTGACTGTCTGTTGAAGCATTTTTTCAAAATTGAATTCGGTAGGAGAAAGTTCGAATTTGTTAGCCTCTATTTTCGATATATCGAGGATATCATTGATAACGCCAAGGAGGTGATGGGAGGCATTTCCGATTTTGGTAAGGCAGTAATCTTTTTGCACGATATCAGAGGAGTGTTTCCCGATAAAAGTCATGCCGATGATGGCGTTCATCGGGGTTCGTATTTCATGGCTCATGTTAGCGAGGAAATCGCTTTTTGCGCGGCTTGCGGCTTCGGCGGCTTTTACAGCAACTTCTAGAGACTTGGTGCGTTCATAGACTATTCGTTCAAGGCGTTTTCCGGCTTGGCGTGTTCTCTGAAACATAGCCAGCAGGAGTAGCAGGGTACAGAGCAGTACCAAAAGCGCCGATGAGCCAAGGGGTGAGCTGTCGCGCCAGCTTGCTGCTGTAATTGAGGGTTTTACGAGTCCAGCGGTTGGAGGTGGTTTCCGTATCGATCAGTCGCAATGCTTTGTCGACGATGGAGCAGAGCAGGGTTTGGTTTAGGTTAAAGCCAAAGTGGGATTCATGGGAGTGCTTGAACACGATGTTTGCCTTATAGCCGGTTTGCTCATGGTAGTTGGTCAGGCTGAGGATCATATTTTGTGTAACCATCACCATGTCTACTTCGCCAGCATCCATGGCAGCGAAGGCGGCGTTTAGGCTGGCATATTCGTGTATGCGTGATCCGGGAACCAGTTCTGGAACAATTCGGTGAAAGCAGAATCTTTGATAAGTCCAACCTTGTTATAGAGAATCTCGCTAATGGTAATGTCAGGAAAGTCTGCTCTGGATACCAGCGCGTAATAGTCGATTACGAAAGCCTTATCTGGCCATAAGAATTGGTTTTTCCGTTCAGGTGAGCGAATCATCTCCGTGATCAAGGAAGCCTTGCCTGTTTCGAGTATATTCATGAGCGTGGCCCATTCGGCGGATTTGTCATTGGCTTGCTTAAAAGCAAGGCCGGTGAGCGCTGCAACTTCCTCTAGTACGTCAAAGGCGATACCCTGCCAGAGTTTTTCTTGGGTGTTGTAAAAGCTGATAGGATAGTTGTCAGGTTCGGCTGCTATTGGTATGGCGTTTCCGGTTTTAAGCTGCTGCTCTATATAGGCGCGTTCTTCCGCGTTAAGCTGCGTAAAGAACTTATACCTCATGTATTCCTGTTGTCCGGTGTTATATAAGCTGATGATGTACCATATATCGTTGTTTTGTATGGTCTTTTGTATCACTGAGATGAAGGGCTTCAGTTCTGGGTTTTGTGTTGCTAGTGAAACTGGCGCGTAGACTAGTGGGGAAAAGTATTCCACGCTTACATCGCTGTACATATCAAAGGCGGCCTCTGCGACGCTGTCGTCAAAAAAAGCGTCTATCTCATCGTTTTTCAGCAACTCATAGACTGTATCATAGTTGTCAACATACACAATTTCGAACTGGTCTGTGATGAGGGGCGCGACCAGAGTTGGCGTGATAGAGTTCTGTAGAAAAGCGTAACGCAGGGGTCTGGTTCTGGCGATGGAGTCCTGTGCTTCTGTTTTTGCGATCCGTATAAGCTGGACTGAACGCTCAACGATGGCGTCGGTCATAATATAGGTTTTCCGGCGCTCGGACGAGGCAGTCAGTTCGCCGGAGAAATCAATGGTCTGTGATTCCAGTCCGTCAAGCAGAGCGCCCCACTCGTAGATCGCGGGTTTAAAGGGAATCCCGAAGAGATCGGTTAACCAGTCGCAAAGCAGGGCTGTGTATCCCCTGATTTCAAGATTTTCGTTATAAAAGGTTTCGGTAGACAGGCACATCCCGTAAACGAAGGAAGCTGTTTTTCCCAGTACTTTCTCAATAGCGGCAAGTTCCTCTGCGCTTACTCCGGGAATATCACGGTAAGATGTATAAACGAGGGTCCGCTCCAGCGCTGTTTCGGATTGTGAACTATTTTTACAGCCGGAAGCCCATATAAGCATCTCGGCACTAAGGATGAGACATATCAGTTTGCGTAGTTTCAATCTCATGCTAATCCTTCACGGACCTTAGTTAGGTATTTTTCTTTATGATAGTGCGAAACGGTAAAAAGAGCAATAGGAGGGCTGGGCTTATCTAAAATTATGAACTGCATTTGAGGCACTATGACAAGCAGTCTAAATTTAGTAATATAGCACTATGACGACGATAGCTATAGCGATGGAACGTATTGAAGAGCGAATCCAGAAAGCTTGCGCCCATAGTGGTCGGGAACGTTCTTCAGTGAGGCTTATGGGTGTGTCGAAGTTCCATTCTTTGTCTAAGATTGAAGCTGCTTGGCATGCTGGACTGAGGCTTTTTGGGGAGAACCGTGTTCAAGAGGCGGCGGAGAAGTTCAGCGTGTTTAAGCGGCAGCGAGAGGCTGAACTTCATCTCATTGGCTCTCTGCAACGGAACAAGGTGAAGGCGGCGGTTTCCCTGTTTGATGCCATAGATTCGGTGAACAGGGTGGTGCTCATTGACGAGCTTGGTGCGCTGACCACTGACCGGGAAACGGCTCTGCCCATACTGCTGGAACTGCATACTGCAGAGGATACCAAGTCGGGATTCCCTAATCTGGACAGTCTGTACCATGCGGCGGAGAGGGTGTATGCTTTTCCCGGACTGAGGCTGGACGGCCTCATGACTATTGCGCCATTCACCAGAGATGAACACCTTATCCGCGCCTCGTTTCGCACCTTGAGCGTAGCACGGGATAACTTAGCGGCGCGTTTCCCTGACTACGCTTGGTCATGCCTTTCAATGGGAATGTCCAATGACTTTGAGATTGCTATAGAAGAGGGAGCGACGCTTATCAGAATCGGCACGGCCTTGTTTGGGGAGCGGTATACATGAAAACGAAAGTTTCTTCTATTATATTGCTTTGTTTGGCAATGAGCGCTTTTCCCCAGTCAAGTCCCCAGACCGAGTCGAGTGCCCCGGTCTGGCTTAAAGATCTACGGCGGGCTGAGATCGTGGCTTTTGGCGCCTTCCCCTTTGCCATGTTTATAAGCAGCTTTGGAGTGGATACCTATCGCTTTTTTACCCATGATGGCAATACGCTTTACGCGCCCTGGCCCTTTAACCTCGGAGGCGTAGCTGAAAAGACGCAGGATGAACTCAAAACCACTGTTTCCATAGCAATAGGGATTTCCCTGGCTGTCTCTCTGGCAGATTTAATCGTTGTACATTATAAACGTCGTAGTCGGCCAGAAATCCCTCCGAATCAGCCTGGTGAAACCCCGATTATCATCAGACAGCCCCTGTCTGATACATCTAGGTGAGGAAACTATGCCTTCATACACGGGTATTATCGCGGATAACCTTTTCTCTTCGCTTAGGCTTGACCGCTATGTTGCTGAAAACCTCGGGGTTCTGAGTCGTTCTCAGCTTAAATCACGCTGTATTGAGGCAAAAGTTAATGGCAAGGTGGTCAAGTTATCCCGTTTGCTTAAAGGCGGAGACCTGCTTGAACTGAACTGGTCTGAAAGCGAGCCGCTTGATCTTATCCCTGAAAACCTGCCATTGAGTATACTGTATGAGGACGCAAACGTGGTGCTGGTAAACAAGGAGCAAGGTATGGTGGTTCACCCTGGGGCGGGAAACCGGCGTGGCACGCTGGCGAATGCTCTGCTCTTTAGACGATTTTGTCTAAATGGAGAGGTTAGTTCGCAGAATCTGAGTTCACCAGAATGGCGTCTGGGTATTGTACACCGGCTGGACAAGGACACGTCCGGCGTTATGATTGCGGCGTATAACAACGAGGCGCTGGCATTTCTGGTTGAGCAGTTCAAGAAGCGGCAGGCGCGGAAAACATATATCGCCATTGTGCAGGGAACGCCAAAAGAAGCTTCTGGTCGTATCGAGACCTGCATAACGCGAGACCCTCGTGATCGCAAACGCTTCACGGTATCGGCGAACAAGGGTAAGCTGGCGCTCACCAGCTACCGTGTGCTTCGTTCATGGGGCGGGTATTCGCTTGTTTTGCTTTATCCCCGAACTGGTCGTACCCACCAGTTACGAGTACACCTGCTTCATCTGGGTCATCCCATACTGGGTGATCCTATTTACGGCGCGAGGACGGCGCGTAATGCTACACTGATGCTTCACGCCAAAAGTCTCAAGATACTTTTACCCGGCGGCACTGAACCTCAGACATTCAGATCACCATTGCCGCCGCGGTTTTGGAGTTATTATGAAAATAGTTGTGTTTGATTATGGCGGAGTGATTTCCTACCCGCCGAAAGCTTCGACTTTGAAAGAGATCGCCCTTTTGGGCTGTATTGATGTAGCGACGCTGGAGAGGTGTTCTCAGCAGCTTCGAGGTGAATATGATCGGGGAATCTTTTCCTGTGAGGAATACTACCAAATGCTCCTCAAGCTTGCGGGCCTATCGCTAGAATCGCTGTGGCCTTCTCGTGTTGTCCAAATGGCGGCGCTTGACGAAAAGGCTTGGTCTCACATAAACCCAGATACAGTGCGGCTTATGGAGGATGTGAAGAAGGCTGGCTATGCACTTGGCATCCTTTCCAACATGGCCCAGTCGTTTCTATCGCGGATACGCACTGAGTATTCGTCTGTGTTCAGTCTGTCTGATCTGAGTATTTTTTCCTGTGAGCTTGGCCTCATCAAGCCTGAAAAGGCTATTTACAAGGCATTTCTTGACCGTCTTGATTGCAATGTGACAGAGGTGGTGTTCTTCGATGATGTGCCGATAAACGTGGAGAAGGCGCGGGATATGGGGATCAATGCGTATATCTGGCAGACAGCGGAGGCAGCCCGTGCTACCCTGCGGGATCTGGGCATTAAGGTTTAACCTTTAGACGGAGGTCTTATGAGCTTATTTATTACGGCGCTTATTTTTATCTTTGTCGGCAGTACGATGATTCTGATTGTGCCGATCGGTCTTCTGGCGTTTCTCCTGAGCCTTTGCGGACTACGTAAGTCCATGAGTATAGTGGTATACAAGGTTGCCCAGGGTTGGGCGCTCTTACTCATCAAAGTTATTGGCTGCCATCTTACGGTGAAAGGTCAGGAACACATCCCTAAAACTGGTGGGCTTTGTTTTGTGAGTAACCATTCGAGCATCTTTGACATTCTGCTTATTCTTGCTTTGGTTGGACGGCCACTTGGGTTTATCGCCAAGAAGGAACTTGCTTTGATTCCCTTTCTTAACATTTGGATTTTTTTGATAGGTGGTTTATTTATCGACCGGAAAAACATACGCAAGGCTATCCGTACGATTAACAAGGGCGTTCAACGGATCAAGCAGGGGAGCGCCATGCTTATTTTCCCTGAAGGCACACGGAGTCGTGGCCGTGGCCTGCTTCCCTTTAAAAGCGGCTCGTTCAGGCTCGCCACTCAAGCCGGCGTACCGATACTGCCCGTAGCCATCTCCGGAAGCTATGATGTGTTTGAGAAAAACTATCGGGTTGTTGCCGCAGATGTCAGCGTAAGTTTTGCCCCGGTGATCAGTGCCAGTATTCATGGAGATAAGCGCAAAGAACTCTCTGATCAGGCTTACGAAACCATCTCAAAACTGCTAGAAGCGCAAAGCACACACTGAAGAAGCGATGTATCAATGTATTGAGCATTGACTAAACGTCGTTGATATGTCAGGAAACAGGCATGGATAATAAGCAGTATAACATTGATAAACTGTATGAAGCGGTTGCGGAAAAGGGGCCTGTGTGCGTAGGACTTGATACGGCGGTGGAGTATATACCGGCGTCGGCACGGCATGGCGCAGCGCGAGATGCGGACGCAGTGCTTGCCTATAACCGGGCATTGATTGAGGCGTGTGGAGATGTCGCGGCTTGTTTCAAGACACAGATTGCGTATTACGAGGAACTGGGGCTTGCGGGCCTTGAGGTCTACGCCAAAACCTTGAAATTCATTCGTGAACGCGGCGGCCTGGTGATCGCTGATATTAAACGGGGAGACATAGCGGATACTGCAGCCCGCTATGCGCGGGCGCACTTTGAGGGTGAGTTTGAGGCAGATTTTGTAACGCTGTCTCCGTATATGGGTATGGATTCGATAGAGCCGTGGCTGGCATATATGGAAACTAAAGGCAAGGGCGCGTTTGTGCTTATGCGGACTTCCAACAAGGGTATGCGGGATTTTGAGTACCTGCGCCTGCAAACGGGTGGACGGCTCTATGACGCGGTTGGGGATAAGCTGGCGGCCCTGGCCGAGCGCTACATTGGCAGATATGCTTATGGGGCTTTTGGCGCGGTACTTGGCTGCACAGAGCGTGAGGAGGCCGCCATGATTCGAGAACAGTGGAAAACCCTTTTCTTTCTTATACCTGGTTATGGCGCTCAAGGTGGGGCTGCTGATGACGCGGCGCTCCTCTTGCGGGATGGTAATGGCGGCGTGGTGAACGCCTCGCGTTCCATTCTCAAGGCTTGGATGAATTGTGCCAGCGCCGCTGACCCCAGCCTTGAGCAGGCGGCGTCAGTAGCGCGGGATGCAGCTATCAAGATGCGGGATGCGATTCGCGCCGCGGTTACCCGTACGAGTAAGGCTGCTGAAACAGGAACAGCGTAATGAGTGCCGCACCGTATAAGGCCATGAAACAATGTCGTAGCTCTGAACTGCTTGCAAATACCTCAGTTGCTATCGCGCCAGACAACATCTTCCGACTGGACTTTGCCTGGGACGGACCAGTTCCGCAAGCGGGGCAGTTTTTTCTCATCAAGCCAGAACGCTCATCAATGTTTCTGGCGCGTCCCATCAGTGTCATGGGCTGGGACAGACTCACCAGCGTGGTGTCTGGCACCACTAGGCCGGACGAGTGCGCTGACGCTGCGGTGTCTGGCACCATGGTACTGCGCTTCCTCATTGCTAGACACGGGATAGGCACGACGGAGCTTGCCCAACTTCGTGAGGGAGAGCGGGCGTGGCTCACGGGACCGCTTGGTAACTCATGGTGGGATAATGACTCAGCAAAGGCCGATACGCCTATCGCCTTAATTGGAGGTGGCATTGGTATTGCGCCATTGGCGGCGTTTGCCCGTGAGCTAGACAAGCAGGGCAGGCGCATCTATGACTTCTACGTGGGCTTCAAGTCAGCCTCTTTCGGCCTTGAAGACCTCTATCCCCGTCGCCTGTATGTGGCTACTGAAGACGGCGGTGAAGGACAGCGTGGCCGAATACCCGATTTGCTGCTTCCCCAGAACTACAAGGCCGTCTATGCCTGCGGCCCCATGCCCATGCTGAAGGTAATCGCCACCTTATGCAAAGCCACTACTGTTCCCTGCTTTGTCAGCATGGAACAGCACATGGCTTGCGGTGTCGGCGCGTGTCTCGGCTGTACTGTCAAAGTTTACGGTACCGGCGGCGTACGGAATCGCCGCTGCTGCGCTGATGGGCCTGTTTTTAACACGGAGGAACTTGTCTTTGATCAGTAACTCAATGCCTAAAGACAGAATCTTGGAGCTTAGGCTGATTATTCAACTCCACCTCCCCAACATAGGGTTTTGAAACAGCCATAGTTGTTATACTTCAAAAAAATCCACGAAAACTACCGCAGCCTCTTGACCTTCTCTGTTTACTATATGATAATACCCATTAGAATAGTAAGATATAAGGATAGGCGTTGAATTGGGAAAAGTGTTTGATGTTACGCTGATTTTTACGCAGATACCAAACGTGCTGAAGTATCTGCCCATTACGATGGAAATTGCCCTTGTCTCTTTTGCAGGCAGTGTGATGATAGGGTTTCTCGTGGCTCTCGTGGAGATTAGGAAGGTCAAAGTTGTATCTCCGATTGCACGTTTTTATGTGGCTTTTACACGGGGAACGCCAGTGCTGGTACAGCTTTACCTCACCTATTACGGCCTCCCCATGATACTCACCGCGATAAACCAAGCCTACGGCACTGCGTTCAACGTCAACGGTATCGCGCCGATTGTGTTCGCGCTGATCGCCCTATCCCTCAACGAGGCTGCCTACTCGTCCGAAAGCATTCGCGCCGCAATAGAATCAGTGGACAAGGGGCAGATGGAGGCGGCTCTTTCTATTGGTATGACCACGCCTCAGGCCCTGCGCCGAATCATACTGCCTGAGGCGCTGGTCGTGGCGCTGCCGTCTCTGGGAAATTCGCTCATCGGGCTTGTTAAGGGAACTTCTCTTGTGTTTGTAACAGCGGTGGTCGAGATGACAGCAGCAGGAAGACTTTTGGCCTCACGGAATTTCCGTTACTTTGAAATGTACCTTACTCTGGCGATCATCTATTTTCTGATTACGGGTGTTTTGTCCCGTTTTTTGCGCTGGGCAGAAAAACGGCTGCGCTGCAACGAAAGGGAGGCACCTCATGTTGCAGGTTGATGGGTTAAAAAAGCAGTTCCATCACCTCGAAGTGCTTAAAGGAATCAATATGACGGTTCTCCCCGGACAGGTGGTCGGGATCATCGGCGCGTCGGGATCGGGAAAGTCGACGCTCCTGCGCTGCCTCAACCTGCTGGAAATTCCTGACGCAGGACGTTTCCGTTTTGGAACCCTTGACTTTGATATGACTATGGTAAAAAAAGAAGAGATTATGAAGGTACGCCGGGCTACGGCGATGGTGTTCCAGCAGTTCAACCTTTTCAAATACAAGACCGCTCTTGAAAATGTGATGGAAGGCTTGCTGGTGGTACAGAAAAAAACCAAGGCTGCGGCAAAGGAACAGGCCGAACACTATCTTGCCAAAGTGGGACTTTCCGACAGGATGAGCCACTATCCATCCCAGCTTTCAGGCGGCCAGCAGCAGCGCGTCGCCATTGCCCGCGCAATGGCGCTGAGACCAGAGATCATTCTGTTTGACGAACCAACATCAGCACTGGATCCAGAGATGGTGGGAGAAGTGCTTCGCGTCATTCAGGATGTGGCCAAAGAAGGCAACACGCTAATCATCGTGTCTCACGAGCTGACGTTTATCAATGACATCGCGCATCAGGTTATATTCATTGACAACGGCGTGATTCTGGAAGAAGGCCCGCCCCGTGATATTTTTTTCAAGCCAAAACAGGAGCGTACCAAACAGTTTGTCTCATTGGTCACGCTTCATGACTACATGATATAGAACCAGAAGGTTTTTATATACATTTTACATTTCCTTATACTAAGGAAGAGGGAGAAGAAAGATGAAAAAACTTATGACTGTTGCGATGGTCGTAGGACTGGCAGCTTCCGTTCTTGCGAGCGGCAAGCAGGAATCACAAGCAGGTGTAACCGAACTTTTGATCGGGACAGCGGGAAGTCCCGTACCCTACGGGTGGGTGAACCCAGACGGTACGCTTGACGGGTACGATAGCGCCGTTATCGCGGCTGTGGATGAAGTGCTGCCTCAATACAGCTTTAAGGTTGAGGTAACCGAGTTCCCCAGCATCTTTGTGGGGCTTGACTCCGGGCGGTATCAGATCGGCGTGAACAACATCAGCTGGCGTAAGGAACGCGAGGAAAAATATCTCTTCGCACAAAACCACTACATCTACAACAACACTGGAATCGTTGTCCGCAAAGGGCGTACTGACATTAGCGGCATAAACGACCTGGGCGGAAAAACAGACATTGCAAGCCCTGACGGCGCCTTTCCCCAGCTTTTTGCAGAGGAGTACAACGAAGCTAACCCTGACAATCCCATCAAGATCACCTATTCCGATGAAGATGCGCTGAGAATCTACCAGCGCATCGCAGACGGCAGCCTCGACTTCATCCTTTCGGAAGAGGTATCCGTGACGCTGAGAGAGCGGGAATTCGGCATTGACGTTGATTTCATCTCTCTGCCTAAAGAAGAGCAGGAAAAAATCCAGAACCCTAAATCTTATTTTCTATTCCCACGCACCGCAGAGGGAGAAAAAATCCGCATAGCCGTGGACGGGGCGTTTGAAACCTTGATCGCCAATGGAAAACTAAGGGAATTGTCGATTAAGTATTTCGGTTCCGACATCAGTCAGTGAGGTGATATGAGCAAACTGGTTATAAAAACCGCGTCATCTGAGACGCGGGTTGCAACCTCGGAGTTACAACACGAAATTTCAGAAAACGGCGCCTTTGTGCGCCAACAAAACCGGTTCGCCACCCCCTTTGGCCCCGGAGTGGGCGAACTGCCGGTTGAAGCCGGACGTTACCGGCTCTTGTGGGCGCGTATTTGCCCATGGGCGCACCGCCAGATCATAGCCTTCAAATTGCTCGGACTTGATGAGGTTATCAGCGTCGGTACAGCAAGTCCAATCAGGACAAGCCAGGGCTGGGAATTTTCCCTTGACCCAGACGGCGTTGATCCAGTCTTGGGCATACGCTTCCTTTCAGAAGCATACACAAAGACAGACCCCAGCTATACCGGACGCGCTACGGTTCCCGCAGTGGTGGATATCACAACCGGCAAAGTGGTCAATAACGATTACTTCAAACTGACCAATTATTGGGAAACAGTGTGGTCGCCATTCCATAAACCAGGCGCACTAGACCTCTATCCAAGCACATTACGCACGGACATCGACTCCTTAAACAAAACCCTTTTCCACGAAGTCAACAACGCAGTCTATAAAGCAGGGTTTGCACAATCCCAGACAGAATACGAAAAGGCGTATGACCTGCTTTTCGCCCAACTCGACCAGTTGGAAGAGCGGCTGTCACACCAACGCTACCTCTTTGGCAACCAGATCACTGATTCAGACATCCGCCTCTATGTAACCTTAGTACGCTTTGACATCGCCTATCACAGCGTGTTTAAGGTGAACCGAAACCGGCTCATTGACTTCCCTAACCTCTGGAACTATGCTAAAGACCTGTACCAAACACCGGGTTTTGGAGATACCACTGACTTTGACGCTATCAAACGGGGCTATCAGTTGGGATCGCAGGCGCGCAATCCCTATGCCATTCTTGCTTTGGGGCCAGACTTGTCGATATGGAACGAAAGGCATGACCGATCACGGTTCCCTCATGCCGAAAAAAGTATACAGGAGGAACATCGTGGCGTATAAAACATGGTTTCAAGATGAAACTAACAATATAAAAGGCGCATTTGTCAGGCAGCAGAACTATTTTACTACCCCATTCGGACCAGAAAAGGACGAGCTGCCAGTTGAGGCCAGACGCTACCGACTGATCTGGTCAGCCGCTTGCCCATGGGCTACGCGACAGCTCATCGTCCGAAGCCTGCTCGGTCTTGAAAACGTCTTGAGCGTCGGACTCGTTGACCCCATCCGCCCGCAAAAAGAGTACAGCGACTGGGCCTTCACCCTTGATAAAGACCAGGTTGATCCAGTTCTCAAGGTCAAATATCTCAGCGATCTCTATCGCAATGCAGTGCCAGATTATAAGGGACGTTTTACCGTCCCCGCTGTCGTAGATGTAACCACGTTGAAAGTCGTGAATAACGACTACTTCAATTTAAGCTACTATTGGGAAACCGTGTGGCGGGATTTCCACAAAATCAGCGCCCCTGATCTGTTTCCAGAACGCCTGCGTAAGGATATCGCAGCGCTCAATGACATCATCTTCCATGAAGTGAACAATGGCGTGTATAAGGCAGGCTTTGCCCGTACTCAAGGCGCCTACGAAGACGCCTACGCCAAAGTCTTTAAGCGCTTGGACTGGCTGGACGGGCGTCTGTCGCAAAGCAGGTATCTGTTCGGCAACACGCTCACGGATTCAGACATACGGCTCTGGGTAACGCTCGCCCGTTTTGACGCAGCATACTACAACGCCTTCCGCGTCAACAGAAACCAGCTTGTTGAGTTCCCCCATCTGTGGGCATACGCACGCGATCTTTACCAAATTCCAGCCTTCGGCGAAAACACCTTCTTTGACCACATCAAAGCACATTACCATGTGTGCTGCGATCCAGGCAATACGTTTGGCATCATCCCCAAAGGACCCGACGCCTCCATCTGGAATACGCCTCACGGCAGGGAAAAATTAACACATGGACATTAAACCAATGACTGCGGGCAATCTTGATGACGCAGTGTCTCTGCTTACCACATCCTTTCAAGACCGTCCGTTTTATACCTACATTGCGCCCAACCCTGCTGAACGCCGCTCATTCCTCATTGCTAACTTCAACCAGCGTATTACCCAGGGATTAGGCGTGAATGAAATCGATCTGGCGCTGATAGACGGCAAGCTTGTCGGTATTGCCGTTTGGCTGCCGCCGCCAGCTGCGCATGAAGCTGACGCAATAAGCCACACAGCAGCGGATCACGCTCTGGAAGAATTACTCAGGGCCTATTCAACAGGTGTGCAGGAACGGTTTCTGGCGTTTATAAAAACCTTGATCCAAGCGCGAGAACAAACCATACAACAGCCCTTCTGGAGCTTAGCCCCGATAGCAGTGTTACCCACAGCACGGGGAAAGGGCGTGGCTTCTGCGCTGATCACCAAGAAACTCAAGGAAATTGACGAGTCTTCCCTGCCGTGTTTTCTCGCAACACAAGACAAGGAAAACATCGCTATCTATGAAAAATTCGCCTTTCAAGTGCAGAGAAAAGACCCTGTCTCATCCATTATTACCCATTACACCATGATTCGACCTGCAAACAGATAAGCGCACCTTTTCCCTATGATAATATTCGGGGCGGAAACGCCTCGAATATACAATTCCTATCTTCCTCCGCTTAATATTAAAAACAGCTTTGGAAAAATCTTCTTGAATAGTATGCCAATGATAAGCAATATAAATATACACAATGAGGTTACCATAAAATAATGCGCCAATAGCCAAGCGCCATTCATTGGCATTATTTTTACACTTAATTTTATCAGTACCGCTATAGCTATCCCGTGTGTAGCATATATCCAAAATGCGTATTCTTCCAGCCATGTAAGCATGTTGTATAGCGTACGGTTATGTATAAGCGTATAACTTACTTTTATAAAAAACAGTACCCCTATAACAATGGTTATATATGAACTTATTGCCACTTTTTCTCTGAAGAATAAACTGGTTATTATGGCTATTAGGTACATGATACCCATGTCTCCTGTTTTTATGTTGTCTATATAGGTATACGATATATTATACTTTATAATATAATAGCCGAGCGCAAAAAAGAATAGCGCACCGCTATCGACAATATATATAGGTATGTTACCAACCCATAATACAAAAAAGAGAACAAATGTTCCGCCAGGACATATATCAATACTCTTTTTTATAATGACAAAAAATAAATTAAGAACAAACAAATCTCTCAAGAACCAAAATTGATATACCAATGGATACTGATAGTCCCGAGCTGCAGTAAATTTGCCAATAAATGCATCTATAAAATCTATTAGGGTAAAATCTCTGATAATTATATTCGCAAAATACTGTTTTGTAAAGCTAATACTTTGAGCTGCAAACAGAAAAAAGAGTACCAAAACACCCCATAGCATATAGGGCAGTAATATTGTCCGGCATTTCTTTTTCAAATTTTCTCTCCATGTTGGCTCTTTGGTATACAATAAAAAACCTGCTATGAGAAAAAATAACGGCACGGCTGTGGCAGTAAAGGTTCCAACTAATTCTTTGGCTTTTGCAACATACAAAGGTACTTCAAACGTTTGTGTGCCATCCAAAAAATTTACTCCCCTATCTATCACGGTATTATGGATAAATACCACAAAAACGATTAACAAAAAACGTAGCGAATGTATCCTTTTAGATACTATGCTATCTACAGTCCTAGCTCTCGGCTCTCGGCTCTCGGCTCTATTATACATCAAAATCCTCCTTTTGTCAAGTGGCTTTGTGACTTTTTTATAATATTACACACGCTTGGTTGCGATGTCGAAAACCTACACCGTAACCAAGCGTGATTTCAGGCTGAACCTGTGTTTACTGTATCATGTTCCAGCTAGGGCAAACCGTATGTTCGCAGGTTTTGCGTTTGTCCCACTAGCTGATCACTGCTTCCTTAATAGGAGACCACGGACCCTGAGCGCCCACACTGTTCTCATAGCAAACCGCGTAATAGATGGTCTTGCCCTTATCTTCCTCCGTGTAGGTTATGACCAGCGACGTTCTTCGGTTGAATTTCGTTTTCGGTAACTGCTCACCAGAAGCAGGAACCTCGCCGTCAATCTGCCAACTATAGCGCACTCCGTGAACGTCATCTGGTTTGGACGACTTGTTGTTCGCAGGGTTCAACGCCAGTATCCTATGCTCAAAGTGATTGCGGGTGTTCTCAACCGCGACTTCCGGACGAACCGTGGGCGCAGGATGATGGGTTATCGTCGTGTCACGAGAGGAAATGCCCAACTCAGATTTAGCTGCCTCGTCCATGTTCTTGTTAAAGCGGATAAACGAATTGGCAAAGTCCCGCATCTCGGCAATACATTCTTCCTTTGCCTTGTCCTTAATAATCCGATTCCCCGATGAATCAGTCGTTCTGTAGGCTTCATGCGCTGCCACAAAGCGGTTAATCATGGCTAAAACCACCGCTAGCACTGCTGGTTCCCACCCATAGGCCGCAACCTTCGCCGGATCCTCCAGCGCCACTTTCCATTTCATACATAACTCAATTAGGAGCAATTCCCTACCGGGAATCCAACTCTTATACGCCATTCCAGGTCTCCTTACTGTTGTTTTTAGTGTCCTAAGACTCTACCATGCTGTTTCCATACGTGTCAAGACCTTTTTATACTTTTTTTTGGTCAACTCATACTTTTTTTTAGCCATTCACCAAAGACTTAGGACCTGCCCTGAACACGCTAGAGTTGACCCTAAGCTCATTAGAGTTGCCCCTGAAGGCTCAGGGGCTGCCCTGAACACGCTAGAGTTGACCCTAAGCTCATCAGAGTTGCCCCTGAAGGCTCAGGGGCTGCCCTGAATCCGCTAGAGTTGCCCTTGAACACATTAGGGCAGCCCCTGAAGGCTCAGGGGCAACTCTAGCGTGTTTCCAAGCGCCCCTGAAGGCTCAGCGGTAACCAGAAACCTGTTCGGGTCAACCTCATTTCAAGAAAACGTAATCAGATGCTGCTATACGCCATCTGTCGGCAGAAGACTGTGTTCTCTGGTAACATCAAATGCTATGGCCGCCTTCATGAAAAAGCGTGTGAACCTATCCTCACAGCGGATTCCGTTACAGCACACAAAAACAGTGCCGGGCAGACGGTGTCAAAAACGCGCGTTATCGTGTAAAGAAGGCTTAACCATACGGGCTGGCATAGCTGGCTTCATACGAATATGGTTACCTTCCCGCTCATTGGCAAGAGCTTTCAGCAGGCTCGCTGCTCCAGAATAGGTATCACTCGTTAGCACACCTGCTTTGCTCTCTTCGTTCTTCCCTCATCTGTGCCAAGCAGCAAAAAAAAGCGGCTACCCATCTGGATAGCCGCCTGCTCAATTCACTGCGCTGCAGCAGCAACGCCTTGTATACGTGCCTCAGAAGCCAAAACGGAGACCAAGCCCAACGCCAAGCCCACTGGCGCTAAAGCTGGACAAAAAGTCCGTGGACTCAAGAGAGACTTCAGCCAAAAGTTCAATGATACGCAGGTTGATACCAATACCTGCATGATGCTTCCACACTCCCTGTGCTAAACCAGTGCCGAGCTGGAAAGATAGAAACAGAAGACGCGCATCCGCCTGTACTCCCCAGTTGAAATTCGGCACGCGAGAGGCTGTCAGCGCAGTAAAGCCGAGGTTCGGCTTGAGCGCAAGCTTCAAAAGACTCAGGTTAATCAACTGCCACTTGGCGTATATATCAAACGTCAGCGGCCGACTTACCGGCTCATTCGCATCCGTAACATACTCTCGCTTAAGCTCCGTAATGGGTTCTATCTGAGCATTGGAGAGCGGGTCTTTTACTGTTATACTAACATCAGGCGTTATGGTCATTCGGTGGGTCAGTGTGGATGGGATAAGAGGGATATGGTTCACCGTGCCACCAACATAGAGCCAGTCGAAAAAACCAAACTCTGCACCAAGACTGACGTCAAAGCCCATGTTTGACGTACTGCTCGTTACCGTAGAAACATCCCCGTCGTCCAGGGAAAAAGGGGTATACACATCAATCTTGCCATCAAGACCGAAAGTGAACGCATCACTCGTGTTAAGGGTATAGTTCAGGTTGGATTTGGGGATGTAGACAAGCGGCAGAAACGCAGACGGCGAGACGGTGAATGTCCAGCGATTCAGATGCAGAAACCCGCGTAACCCTGCTTCCATGAAGACCCCGCCAGATGCACTAATCGCCTCTCCAGATGGGTCATGGTTGTTGATGTTGCCCTCGGCGAGAAAGTCCAGCAGGGCTGAACCCAAGGTAAACGTGAGGTTTCCCTCTGCCCTAGTGAATATACCGAATCCGAACAACTCGCCAATGTTGACGTTCAAGAAGATATTCCCTGATGAATAAGGCAGCGCCAGGTTCATGCCGTTTTTCCCGACTTTATCCCGTATGGCTGGAATATCCAGAACGATTTCCTTTTGAAACAAGTCGCCGAAACCAAGTGCATTGTTTGCCACGCCGGTATTGATGTCAACGCCAGTTTCAAAGAACCGTTTTGGCTTCTCAGACATGGGCAGTATGGTTTGTACTTGCTGCTGTGGCTCTTCTGCTGTTGACTCAGGCTCTATTGTTGACTCAGGCGCTGCCGACACTTCGGGAGCCTGAGCAGCAGCTTGGATGCGCGCATCTTCCGCGATCTGCTCCATCTCCGACTCGAGCGCGTCCTGAGCAAAGAGTGGCGCTCCGCAAGCCAGCCCTATGCACAGAAACGTTATCAGTATGTGTGCTTTTTTCATTATAAGCTCCTCCTAAAATTTGATCTGATAGTCCATATCAGTCACGGCTTGCACCGCGATGGTGATCTCAATGGTGGTGTCCTTCCCCGGCGCCGGTTTGAGAATCTTTAAGGTTTTATTGTCCTCAACGAGTAGTTCAAACTGAGGGGCGAAAGGATAGTCTAGATTGGTAAGCTTAATAGTCCCACCTTGGGATCCTAAATTCAGCGGTTCCGTTGAGTCATTCTTGTTCTTAACTCCGAGGTATAGCCCGTCAATGATGGTGTTGTAGTTATCAACCATAATACTTACCGACTTCAGGTTTTTGAATATATCGTCTTCGTTTCCACCGTCTGTTCTGCCGAGTAAGTCATTACTGCCTTGATCCTTCAACGCGTCGATGTTCAGCTTCTTGTAACCAGAAAAGTTATCAGACTCATCGCTATCAGCGAGCGTGAACTCCAGCGGAAGCAGGATAACTATATCCGCCTTAAGCTGTCCGACTTTGTTGTCTGTTTTCTTTATCGGTGCCGCCGTCAGGGTCAACTCATACGCTAACGTATGCGGATACTCAAACACCTTGGTAAGGTCTATGGGATACTTGTCTTTGTTGGTGTCGTTAGGGACATACTCAGTGTTAGAGGGATCAAAATCCTTCAAGGTTGGAAGCGCCTTCTCAATTGGCGTAATAGTCTTTTCTTGCGGACCACTCGCTTCCCATTTCAGCTTAACTGTCGCATCCGCCGTAAAGTCGTTACCTGGTTTTTGGAGATACATATACCCGGTAACGCTCTTGAACGAAACGCCCTTACCCATAGAGTCGCTAAAGCCGGAGAAGTCAAGCACATACTCGCCTTCCTGCTTCCCATCATCTTCGCCGAGTGTAATCTTTGCCTCTTCCCAGTCAAACTCAAGCTGCGGCTTGAACCAGTACCCAGCTGGCACTGTAACACCTATGCTTATCTTGTCATCTGCCGGTTGAAATTTCTCGATAGTCGCGCTGTTCCACTTGTTTCCGCTTAGCTCAGGTTGTGAGCCACTGGTGAATACAGCACCACTGAACGTTACCGTAGTGCCGGCGGGTACAGTATCGCCTCCGGTTGCGTTATCGGTAGGAGGTGTGAAGCCCGGGATGAACGTCAGCGCTACGGTTATCGTAACCTTTGTAACATCCTTAGCAAACGACATGTCCGTCAGAGGAAGAGGAATCTCAATTTCAGACCCAGTACCCGGTATCCATACTCCACTCGCGTCTGATACATTGGACGCCAACTCCATTTTCTCGACATACTCCGAGAGGTTTATATTGATATCCGCGACCGGATAGCGAACAAGGTACGTCTGTAGGGTTGGATCATCCGGGTTCTCCCAGTTGTCAATGAGTTCGATACCTGGAGTTCCCCCTCCGCTATCCTTATTGAGCTGAGTCTTAAGTCCGTCTGTGTCCAGGTAGGTGTTGAGGGACATATCAGTTCCCTCGAAGGGGTTACCCAGGGAGATGTACAAGCCCGGCTGGCTCTTAACCCTCACTGACTCTGGCATCTGCATATCGCACGACATCAGGGCAAAAACAAACAATGCGCTCCAAAGGCTCATTGTTATCCAGTTTAACTTCATTTTCATAGTTTCCTCCAAACAGAAATTTTTTACGCTAACTCTTGTATAGTTAGTAATGTACCATTCAGGTTAGTCTGTATCAACGTATTGCGATTGACTAACCATTTCATTGACAGACGCTGTCCATCTTGAGTAATTGTGACCGTTTTCCGGGCTTACTCCTTTGTCCGCTTCCATGCGCGTACTGCATAACCGGCTATTGCTGTTTTCTATAGTCCTCCTTTTGCTTTATCAGCTTGCTTGGGTGCTTGGCACAGTCTTTTATGAGAGTATAATCACGTTTTTTAGAAGAGTATAACGGGAGCCGGGAGCCGGGAGCCGGGAGCCGGGAGCCGGGAGCCGGGAGCCGGGAGCCGGGAGCCGGGAGCCGGGAGCCGGGAGCCGGGAGCCGGGAGCCGGGAG
>JAIRYV010000045.1 GCA_031267685.1 Treponema sp. | reverse complement strand
CATCAAGTGGGCTTAGACCAGCTCATCAAGTGGGCTTAGACCAGCTCATCAAGTGGGCTAGTACCGGCCCATCAAGTGGGCTTAGACCAGCTCATCAAGTGTGCTAGTACCGGCCCATCAAGTGGGCTAGTACCAGCACATCAAGTGGGCTTATACCAGCACATCAGCGAACTAGTACCGTCCCATCAAATGAGCTTAGACCATCCCATCAGCAGACTAGGGCGTGTTCACACAATGGAAACTATGCTATACAAGAGATATGGAAATAAGCGAAGAACAATACCAGAGGATTCAAACCTTCTTACCCCGGCAAAGAGGGCATGTAACAATAGCAAACCAAACCTTACTGAATTCTTCTGGCCAGTATTTATATCTCTTTGCGGAGTGTGAACACAGGCTAGTGTCATTGGATAGCACAGGCTAGTGTTATCGAGTAGCATTTTTTAGAGCCACGAACTACACACACAGAATAGGATAGTCTTCATGCTCTCTTTGATCGAAGATAAAAAATCGTATGGTTCATCTAGCTTGTGGTAAGATATTATTTCTATGCGTTTATCTTAAGCGTACTAGGCTAGTACCAATTTGTGCCTCATACGCATAGCGTATCTCGTCATTCGCACTTAGCCGTTCCCTATCAGGCATGATTCTGTCCCAGTCGCGCCAGTTCTCGTCTAAGCCGTTCATTCTCAGACTTAAACTGCTCCTTCTCAGACTCAAGCTGCTCCTTCTCAGTCTTAAACTGCTCCTTCTCAGACTCAAGCTGCTCTATCTGCGCTTTACTTTCCGCTCGGCCCTTTGCTATACCCTCCGCTCTACCCTGATTGAGCGCAGAGTCCATACGGTCTTTCTCGTCCCGCCACGCCTTCTCTCGCGCTTCATACGCATAGCGTAGCTCGTCACTCGCACTCACACGGTACAACTCGCTCACCGCATGTCGCAATACCTCGCTCTTCTCTGCTAACATCGTCAAGTCCTCCTCAGTTCTTACCCCTAGGTATTTCACCCAATTCCAGATCGCCGTGTCATCGCTCTCCAGCGGCAGCTTCGGCAACTCAAGCGTGTGTATCTCCTCCACATCACCAAAATACGCCCCATCCTGCGGATCATACAAGCGAAAACAGTGATGATACGGCACCGTTCCTTTAGTTTCCTCGTTTCCACTTTCGATAAAGCTAAAGTCTGTGATCACGATGTTGATCACTTTCTTGATGCGGTCATAGCTCTCTCCCGTGCCTACCTGTTCAACCAGCATCTTCGCCTTATAAAAGCAGATGCGCTCAAAGATGTTCGCTGTATGAATGATCTGCATCTCAATATCAATGAGCTTACCGGTTTTAGTACGTATCTTCACGTCAAGAATACAGAGCTTGCCATCCTTTGCTACCGGCTGTAGATACGGATTAACCAATTCTATCTCGAACTCGTCCTCGCCAAGACACAGGACAGCTTGGAGAAAACTTTTCAACAGGGGTCTGTTGTGTTCATCGCCAAAGATAGTTTTGAAGATGAAGTCTATTTTAGGGAGCAGAATCTCTATTCCCTGTTTGGTTTTGATGACGTCCATAAGGGTAGTATAATAGTCAGACCTGGTTTTGTCGAGACTGGCAAGAGTGATAACAGGATAAAGCGCAGAGCATGTTTTAGAGCCACAAACCACACACGCTAGTTGAGTTCGATGGTGCGAACTTCCCTGGGCAGTTTGCCGGAACCGGAAGAAATAGCCAAACAATGCGGTTGTCGGGTTGCCTTGTATCAGGACATGAATCACCTATGAAATAGGCACGGTTTTGCTTACCTTCAGTAAGTAGTCATCTGTCGTGGGAAGCGGCAGAGAATCAATGGCTGGATCCCAGGTAGTATAGAGTGCTTCGACGCGCAAGACGTCGAAGAAACCCAGTGGAACTACGATTTCAATCGTTAGCGGGTTTGGTGGGCCTTCGCCCATGATGAGGACAAGTGAGTTTCTTTGCTCATTCGTCTCAAACGGCATGGGCGAAGAGTACAGAACTGGTCGCGTTCCATCATTTGAATCTAGATACAGGTCAAAACGAGCAGGTTCTCCACGCGCCGACAGGGTGATCTGTACTGTTCGCCGCTCAAGAAACACCTGTGTTGTGGTCTCTATGCTAAGAACATCCGTCGCGCCATTTCCAGCCTCCTCAACAAGACTCCGCCGCTCTGCTTCTGTCAGGGGAACCTTTGCCAGCACGTTCATATAAACCATGAAGACCAGCAAGCTGACCAGCAAGATGCCTGCCGAGTATATAAGTGGCCGGATAATGGCTCTCCGCTGCCTATCCATACTCGATACGTTCGATACATCTGGCGGTTTCTTAGACTCGCGCCGCTGCACGGAAAGTGCTTTCGCCCGTTCAAGTATGCACATAAAAGGTAACATGATAACGCTGAAGTAGAGAGAAGTCTGAACGTTTTCCGCAAGTATGATACTGGCGAGTCGCTCACCACCAACGACGAGTATATTCAGGAATCGACCAAGACCGAGTATAGGCAAAGAAAAGGCACAGAGATACGTCAAAAATGGGATTCTGATAAAACCGCCTAGGGTCATAAGCAGAAAGATCGACAACAGCAAGGGTATAAGCGCAATCTCCAAAAAGATCGCGATAAACACGCCCAGGGCAACAAAGAGTATTGCGATACTACCGTAGAAGGTGGCTTTTCGTGGTATCTTGAACACCTGTTGCAGGGGAGAGAATAGGGAAAACAGAAACAGTGCTATAAGTATCTTAAAACTTGCCCGACCATAATCAACAATACGTGAATCAATGGCAAATAGGTTTGATACCAGCATGATAAACGAGCCAGATACCTCCAGGCACAGTATCATAATAGAAACAAAAAACACAGGAACCCAGATACGCCTGATGAAACTCCCCCATTGCATGATCCAACGCTTGCGGTAGACAATGGTATAAACGAGCAGGGTAAAGAAGAACAGTGCCATAATCAGCGCAAAAAGCGTAATTGTCAGTGTTTCTGAGATAATGATAAGATTCCCAAAGAAGTCAAAAACTAGGAAGTGATAGTCAAGATTCTCCATCGTCAGGGCGAGGGACGCGGTATATGAGACAAGCGTATTCGCCAGCGTCTGAGGAGCTATAGTCACGCCATTTACGCGGCGCTTTCCGGTTTCCATATAGAGCGCGTTGATTTCCTGTCCAGCCGCACCGCTGATCACGTCTGGCCCGTCAACAAGGCCAAGTTCGTATAGTTCGTTGAAACGAACCGCCAGCGTATAAGGGATGCGCTGGCTTTTGCACAGCGTGTTCAAGCCCTCAAGTGCGTTTCGAGCTGTGATGGTATATGCCGCGCCATGATGAATGAGCAATTGTTCCGGCGCTGTTTCTATGTCTACATAGAGCAGAACCGTGTTTTCAGGGCTGTCGAGTGTGGTATACAGGTCTTGCAGCCCAATATGTGGACGCCTCTCTTCTTTTGGTAGCTTTGCGGTCTCATCTCCCAGAAAGGCGATGAGAACAGGTATTGAAAGAAGCGCACTCTGTTCGCGGATTGCTTCAATGAATGCAATTCCGACCTCTATGCCAAACGAAGAAGTGCCTTCTGAAGCGTTAGTTCCGGCAAAAGGGAACGCCAATATCAGCCGTGTACCAGCAGCATCGGTCTCTGATGTTTCCGGATGAAAGCTAACATAGATTGATGAGCCAAAGCCTCCAGCGGAAAACAGAGAACGTTCTGCAAACAACACCTCGCGGACATTGAGCGCATCAACCAATGCCTCACGACGTTGTTGTTCCAGCGCTGTGCTGGAAAGCGGCGTCTGAGCATAGAGGGAAACAAGTGATAAGCAACAGAGAAATACCAGTAAGAAACGCTTGATCATCGTCTAACAGCCATCACCCAGGCTGCTCCGGTATGTCTGGCAGGGGCGGAAACACAGCCCGTACAGAGGGGTTGCGGACGTGCGGGGCAATCGCAAAGGGGATGCCAAAGACCTCTTCAAGAATATCTTCCCGCAACACTTGACTCGGCCTGCCCATTGCCAAAAGGCCGCCATCACCCACGAGTATGACACGATCTGCGTAGA
Organism: Treponema sp.; assembly: GCA_031267685.1. GTDB lineage: Bacteria > Spirochaetota > Spirochaetia > Treponematales > Breznakiellaceae > JAIRMT01. The sequence continues at coordinate 4,571 of JAIRYV010000045.1, read as the reverse complement.
GACTGGCAAGGTTGAGATCGTGGAGGCTCACAATAGCGATACGACCAAAGACCGTCATTGAACGGATCAGATTCATCACCATGTACTGATACTTTGGGTCAAGGTTATTGGTCGGCTCGTCTAGCAGGAGCAAGCCCGCTTCCTGAGCCATAGCACGGGCAATGAGTACCCGCTGAAACTCGCCACCTGACAACTCGGTTACCGCCCGATATTCAAAGCTGCTCAATCCAGCGGAGCGTATGGCCTTTTCCACGATGCTTTTGTCTGAGACTGTGGTCTGTTCCGTGTTTCGCGTCGTGCTACTCTCAAAAAAGTCCTGGTGGGGAAAACGCCCCTGGTTTACCATCTCCTCAACCGTGAAACCCCAGTCGGATGTGGTGTTTTGAAAGAGCAGGCTGATTTTTAGCGCCTTTTCCCGCTTGCTCATAAACGTAATGTCCCGTCCATCAAGCACTACATCGCCGTCAAGTGGTTTTAGAAGCCCGCCAATGGTTTTGAGGAGCGTGGTTTTCCCGCTCCCGTTCGGTCCAATCAGTGCGATCAGTTCGCCTGGGTTAATAGCAAGGGTTATGTTACTCAGGATCACCTTTTTACCAAAGCCTATGGCAAGCTGTTCTAGTTCCAGCCGGGGGACAAGTTTCAGGGGATCCATTATAAACGTCCTATGCGTCCGCTGTGGCGAATAAGGAGCCAGATAAAGAACGGCGCTCCACATAAAGAGGTGATAATGCCGATGGGCAACTCAAGGCTTCCCGCCGCACTTCGCGCTACGCAGTCCGCCACAAGTACCAGCAAGGCTCCGGCAAGCGCGGAACTGGGTAGAAGCCGTTTGTGCGATGGTCCAATGAGGAGCCGCATGGTATGCGGGGCAATGAGTCCCACAAAGCCAATGACGCCAGAGGCCGAAACAGCAGCGGCTGTAGCAAGCGCCGCGCCAAACGCGATCACAGCGCGGGTTTTTCGTACCTCTAAGCCCAGACTCTCGGCTACGTCTTCGCCCTGTAAAAGCAAATCAAGGGGACGGGCGTGCAGAAACACGATGAGACAGCCAAGCGCCATCACCGGCAGAACCGCTGGTAAGGCTGACCAGGTGGTTCCGTTAAGGCTGCCCAGAAGCCAGAAATACACCCGCTGAAACGCCTGATCCTTGAGCAGGAGTATGAGCGAAAGCAGAGAGGAAAAGAGCGCGCTGAGGGCTGTTCCGGCAAGCAGAAGCGCAGTTACGGGCGACTGATTGCCCGCGCTTCGCGCTATGATAAAGGCCAGAGCAACCGCTATCAACGCGCCGCAAAAAGCACAGAGCGATATTGGCGAGACTGGCCCCACAAACGTCAGTCCCGCGCTCACGGCAATGGTCGCGCCCAGAGCCGCACCCGATGACGCGCCTATCACATACGGGTCAGCCAATGAATTGCGGAAGATACCCTGAAACGCCGCACCTGACACCGCAAGGGCTGCACCCACTGCCATTCCCAGAAGCAAACGGGGAAGCCGTATCTCAAACAGAATGAGCGCTGTTGTTCCCTCTGTGTCGCGCAACGCCGCAATGAGCTGTGTTGGGCTAAAAAACACTGAACCTAACGCCAAGCCAACTAGAAACGCCGGAATCAGGAGCAGAGTAAGAATGAGCATCAGCGGAGAAAAACGCTTCAGCATACTAAGACCGCGTCAGTTCGCAAACAAAATGTTGGAAATAGCCAGCACTGCGTCAGCAAGGCGTGGCCCATAACGGTAGAGCATATCCGCATTCACCAACGCAACGTGTTTATCCCGCACCGCCGACAAGGCAGACCAGCCAGGACGCCGCGCAAGCACCTGAGGATCGATAATCACGCCGTGATCATCTCCTGCCAGAATCCACGCAGGCCTTCGCAAAAGCACTTGTTCCGTACTCACTATTGGCCAACGCTCACTAAGGTCCTCGAAAATGTTTCTCCCGCCAGCCAGACTGATAGCCTCGTTGATAAAAGTACCACCACCTGTACTCATAAGCGGATCATCAGTTAGTTCCCAGAACACCCCAGGCCGCTCCCGATTCCCGCGCCGCGCCTGCGCTATCTTTGCCCGCATAGTGCTAACCACGCTGGCCGCGCCAGACTCATGCCCCGTGAGCCGGCCTATGGTTTCGATGATCGTATAAACCTGCGCAAAGGTCGATGGCTCAACCGCGAAGGACTTGATCCCCAGACCGTCCAGTAAGGCAATGATACGCTCGTGCATCTCCCCAGAGACAATAACCAGGTCCGGCTTGAGTACCACGATCTGTTCAACATTAACCGTGATACCGGAAAACCCGCCAACCTTAGTCCGGGTCGCGGTTTCCGGCGGATAGTTGCAATACTCGGTAACGCCCACCACTTGCGACCCTGCGCCAATGGCAAAGAGTATCTCAGTAACACCAGGGCTGAGGCTTATAACCCGCTGTGGAATCGCGCTAAGGCTTACTCGCCTTCCGAGAACATCAGTTATGTTGATAGAAGTTTGCGCGCAAAGCCCGGTATGCGACGCATAGAATATGCATACTAAAAGCAGATACTGTATCTTTCTCATAGAGGCAAGGATACTAGTATAATGTTATTTATTCAAGCAATGAATTGCCTCATCCCTGTTAATCTTTTCCCGTATCCTCCTTGGCCTCCACATTCACGGCATCTCTCTTTACCGCCGCCAGTACATTCCACAAAGAGCTGCAACTCGCGCTGTGCGACTGCACCAGCGGAATCGCCTGAGCCGCCGCCTTCTTCTTCGCAATCCTGATCATCCCATGAGACACTGGGTTTGTAAACAGCACAATCAGATCAGGGCTTCCCATTAGACACTCCAAGTTCCCTTTAGGCTGGGTATAAATCTTCGCCTCACACCCATGCTCCCGGCAAATGTCCCGATACCGGCACACCATCCGGTCATTCCCTCCAATAATCACCACATTCATACCATACACCTCTCAAAAAATAAAACGGACGGGCTAACCCGTAAGCCAGCCCGTCGCTCACCGCCTAAAACGCTGCAAATCGCTTACCGAATGTGGCGCTTGCCTCCGTATCCGGGGCTTCCTGCTGGATAAAACCCTCCTCGAACACTGCGGCTCCAGCATCCAGTGTTCGCTTCTGCCAGTCCCGCATCCACTGACCGTCGCCCCAGCCATAAGTGCCGAACAACGCGACCTTCTTTCCGCCCAGCTTCCCCTCAATGGACGCGAAGAAAGGCTCGAACACCTCCTCTTCCAATACCTCGTTCCCCATCGCCGGGCATCCAAACGCAAACAGATCGTATTGATCCATGATGTCCACCTTAGCCTGCGAGGTTTCAAGCAACGTAACCTCTGCGCCGCCCTCCTGCAAACCCTTCTCGACAGCCTTTGCCATAGACTCGGTGTTTCCCGTGCCACTCCAATAAACGACTACCGCCTTACTCATATAGACCTCCTAAAATGTATATAAAACTGTTCCTCTTTGGACAGCTTTATGCGATTTAATGGAAAACCGGACTTTGACCGACCTTCCCAGCGCGTTCAACCCGCCAACGTTACGGACAACTTCTCTCGTACAATCGCGCCGCCGTTTTGAACGTGTTTCAGTAAGCGTTCTCTGCACTTTGCGTATTCAGCAAACATGGCCGCAGCCCGCACCGCGTCGCCGTAAACCTTCCACACACCGCATAACTTGCAGTAGTTTCCCCGGTGGTGGATGAATCCAAGCACATCCTCAGGCGGATACCCGAGAAAAAACCCGATCTCGTGGGGGAAATCCATGCCTTCTCGGAACCGCCGCGCCAAAAAAGCAAGACATAGCGCAGGCTCATCCGCTGCCGCTGGATAGCCTAAAGCGCCAAGCGTTTCGCGCGCTTCATCCGTATCCAGTGCGCAGGACAAGAGCCTTGGCCGATAGGTAAAAACCAACGCCTTCCTCTCCGGCCGTTGCAGCAATAGAAAGCGCATATCTCCCGGCAGCGGCATCTTGGTCAACGTCTCGTCCCAACCAAGGGGCTTAGGAAAAAGAGCTGCTGGTTTTTTCCCCAATAAGACCGGCGCACAATGTCGCGCCAGCGTCATATCCAGCGACAAACGCTTACCTGTAGTGTTCATATCGTCTCCCCCAAAACCCGAATCAGACACAGCAACTAAGGAGCGGATTGACCAAAATAGCCCACGTTCCGTCGGCAAGATCACTCTTTTACCCAATCCTAATGTTTCGGTATTACTAGCTTTGTTATGATTTACTAACAAAAATATGTCAAGTGTCTACACGCTTTTTTGCGGGTTTTTTAGAAAAGTTTGAAAGAAAATAGAGTATACCACCAAACATAGAAACCAAAGATGAACAGAGCGAAGCGGGTAGGAATGCATTGTTAGGCACTCGAATCATTTTAAGGAAGCTAGTGTCATCGAATAGCATAGCGAGGGTGTCTTCACACAACGCAAAGAAATACAAATAATGGCCAGAACGAGCCCCCTGATCCGTCCAGAACTAACACCCTGATCCGTCCAGAACGAGCCCCCTGATCCGTCCAGAACTAACACCCTGATCAGTCCAGAACGACCCCACTCATCACTCCATAACTAAAAACCTGAT
>JAIRYV010000001.1 GCA_031267685.1 Treponema sp. | reverse complement strand
GGTCAGCTTTTTGTGCCAACGGAAGGCGCCTCCTGCTCCAATGGGTCAGCTTTTTGCTTCAATGGGTCAACTTTTTGTTCCAATGGAAGGCGCCTCCTGCTCCAATGGGCCAGCTTCTTGTTTCAATGGGTCAGCTTCTTGTTCCAACGGAAGGCGCCTTCTGCTCTAATAGGTCAGCTTTTTGCTTCAATGGGTCAACTTTTTGTTCCAATGGAAGGCGCCTCCTGCTCCAATGGGCCAGCTTTTTGTTCCACGCGCCCACCCGCATTTTGAAAAAATCGGCACTGGGCTTGTTGCTTACGACAAGGCGGATACTTACAAAACACTGCTTGATAAGGTCATGCGCTAAGGAAACGCTAGTCTACCTGACAAGCGGTATTGGTTCCTGTTTGCTAAACAGGAATCACTCTGATTGAGCGATATGGCGATGCGCTATATGTGTTCTCGCAGTTGATGGATATTTACTCAAGTAGGACATGGGTTTACACTTTTTTGTTATGGATACTTATGGCATAGAGAGTCGCAGTTTTAAGTTGAAGGAATTCGAGGGGCCACTGGATCTGCTTCTTTTCTTGATCAAAAAGAACGAAATCAACATTTATGACATTCCTGTCGCCCAGATTACTGAGCAGTACCTGGCTTATGTGAGCGGGGCGACAGCGCTTGATCTGGATGACGTTACTGAGTTTCAGGCTATGGCGGCGAATCTTCTGTATATCAAGTCGCGTATGCTTTTGCCTATGGAGCTTAACCTCGCGGAGGAACGCGAAGACCCCCGTCGGGAACTGGTTGAGAAGCTCATTGAGCATCAGAAGTTCAAGAGGCTCTCGGAACTCATGGAAGAGAAGGAACGGGAGGTGGAATGGGTCGTTGACCGGAAGAAAGTACAGCGGGACTTGCCGTTTGCGACTGGGGAACTGTGGTCAAAGGCTGATGTCTGGGACCTGTTCGAGACCTTTTCCTCGCTTATGGGCAATATTTCGAGTGAGCGGATCATTGACCTTTACGAAGAGGTTTCGATAAAGGAGAAGCAGGCACTCATCGTGGAGTTGCTGGAGTCAAGGGGTGAGTGTCGGTTTTCGGACCTTGTGATACGAAAAGGCTCGCTCATGGATATCATCTGTGCTTTTCTTGCGATACTAGAATCGGTTAAGATGCGTATGATTCACATCACGCAGGATCAGATATTTGGAGATATTATGATCCGGCCTCACGAGCATTTCTACGAAAACCTTGTAATTCATGGAGAAGAAAGTGGAGACAGTGGAAACAATAACGACGCCAGAGCATGAGGTAGCGCAGGCAGTGTTGCTACGAGTTGCGGAACAAGTCGTGGCGCCAGAGCAGGCAACGGCGGAGCAAGCCATGGTGCCAGAGACAGCGGCAGAACTGGTAGTGGCAGAGCAAGTCGCCGCCTTGATGCCAGAGGTAGAGACAGTGGCGACAGAGCAAGCCGTGGTGCCAGAGACAGCGACAGAAGCGGCAACGGTGGAGCAAGTCGCCGCTTCGATGCCAGAGGCAGAGACAGTGGCGACAGAGCAAGCCGTGGTGCCAGAGACAGCGGCAGAACTGGTAGTGGCAGAGCAAGTCGCCGCATCGATGCCAGCGACAGAGACAGTGGCGACAGAGCAAGCCGTGGTGCCAGCGACAGCGACAGAAGCGGCACCGGAGGAGCAAGTCGCCGCTTCGATGCCAGAGGCAGTGGCAGTGGCGACAGAGCAAGCCGTGGTGCCAGAGACAGCGACAGAAGCGGCAACGGTGGAGCAAGTCGCCGCATCGATGCCAGAGGCAGTGGCAGTGGCGACAGAGCAAGCCGTGGTGCCAGAGACAGCGCCAGAGCAGGTGGCTGTGGAACAAGCCGTGGTGTCAGAGACAGCCGCCACGCCAGTGGTAGCACAACCAGTGCCTGTAACACCGGTATTACAGGCACTGGTTGAGGCGATTCTTTATCTTGAAAGCGATCCAGTGGATGAGGAGCGGCTGGCGAGGATTTCGATGTTGCCTGTGGAGGTGGTGAGGGCAGCGCTGCTAGAGCTGGAAGACAAGTACGCGCGGGAAGACTCTGGTGTGGAGCTTTCCCGGCTGGGCGGCGGTGTTATGCTCTCACCAAAGCGGGAATACTGGGAACTACTCAAGGAACGTTACGGTAAAAAGAACGAATCCAGGCTCTCCCGCGCTGCTATGGAAACCCTCTCAATCATCGCATACTCCCAGCCAATTACAAGGAGTGAGGTTGAGGCGATTCGGGGCGTGCAGGCGGATAACATGATACGGCTGCTCCTGGAGAAAGAACTGATTCGGGAAGTGGGTAAAAAGGATGTACATGGGAAGCCGGTACAGTTTGGTACCACAAAGGAATTCTTAAAACTGTTTCGGATTAAAAGCATTGCCGACCTTCCGAAACTTAACGAAAGTGAGGCGGAACGTTTTGAACTTCAAAGCTGAGTTAGATACATGGACGGCGGTACAGGACAAGGCGCTCAGGCTACAGGTATACCTTGCCCACGCGGGTGTGGCTTCTCGCCGTGCATCTGAGGCGCTGATCACTGCGGGTAGGGTGTCGGTCAATGGGCAGTCTGTTTCCACGCTGGGCGAAAAGGTTTTGCCGACCGACACGGTCTGCGTTGATGGTATACCGGTTGTAATCGAAAGTTCCTTCTATTATATAGCTCTGAATAAACCACCGGAGTATCTTTGCAGCGCTTCAGACCCGGAGGGACGGCGGCTGGCAAAGAATCTTCTGCCGCCGGAGATTAAGGAGCGACTCTACAACGTAGGGCGGCTTGACTATCTCTCATGCGGGCTTATCCTTTTTACTAATGATGGAGACTTTGCCGCGAAGGTGAGCCATCCATCAGCAGAGATAGAAAAGGAGTACATCGTGGAAGCCTCTGGTCTGATTTCTGATGAGGTGGCTGAGGAATTTGCCAACGGGGTACTGATTGACGGGGTCTCGTACTGTGCGGAGGGTATTGAACGACTAGGGCGCAAAACCCTGCGTATTATTTTAATCGAGGGCAAGAACCGTGAGATACGGCGGGTGTTTTCGTATTTTCGCTTACACCCCGTGAAACTCCAGCGTATCCGTATCGGGTTGGTAACTCTGGGTAATCTGGAACAAGGGAAAACAAGGCCGCTCACCCCAAAGGAGTTAAAGGGTTTTCATCTCGGAAACGCGTCGAAAGTGAGGGGTGCTGACAAAACAAGTAACGTGTGATACACTCAGGTACGAGGAGGAGTCATGGTAATCGCTATTGATGGACCTGCCGGGTCCGGGAAAAGTACTATTGCCAAACTGCTGGCGGAACGCTTGGGGTTCACCTATCTCAATTCGGGGAACCTGTATCGGGCAATCACGCTGGGTTGTCTGCAAAATAACATTAGTCCCACAGACAAAGACGCTGCTTTGGACTATGCGAAGAAGGCTGCGATCAGCTACAAAGATGGGACGGTTTGTCTTGACGGGGTAAACGTGGAGCCGTGGCTCCATACCGATGAGATCGACCGGTACACCCCGGTCTTGTCCGCCATTGCCCCCATTCGCCATGTACTCAACAAGCTGCTGAGGAAGATAGCGGAGGGGCTTAACGTAGTAGTGGAAGGCCGCGACATGACCAGTGTAGTCTTTCCAAAGGCGGAATACCGCTTCTATCTTGACGCCTCAGTCGAGGAACGGGCAAAACGACGGCATGAGCAGGGCGTATCAAAGCTCTCCCTTGAAGAAATTCAGGATGCCATCAAACAGCGGGATGAGGTTGACAAACACAAGGAAGAAGGCAGCCTGAAAATTACCGAAGGTGTGTGTGTTTTCGATACATCGCTCTTGACCATTGAAGAAGTTTATGACAGATTAGTGAAGAATATTATGATAGAAGGATCAAACATGGCCCAGATGGAAGTGGAATCGGACACGAGTCCGATGGATGAATCGATCAATTCCGTCGATAACATCCAAACCCAATTACAGGAAGAATATCTGAAATCCCTTGAGAACATTGAGGAGGGACAACTCGTTGAAGGCAAAATCATTGCGGTCAACGGTGATCAGGTCTTTATTGACGTGAACCTCAAGTCTGAAGGCAAGATTCCGCTCTCGGAATTCACCGAGCCGCCCAAAGAAGGGGACCTTGTGTCCGTCATTCTGGTTAACAAAGAGACCAGAAGCGGCGAAGTGATTGTCTCCAAGCAAAAGGCCGACGTGAAGCTGTTCTGGAAGAATCTTCGCCAGGCATTTCAGGATCATACCACGGTGGAGGGAACCATCGAAAAGCTCGTTAAAGGCGGGTATGATTTTAACCTCGGCGCAGATGCGCACGCCTTTTTGCCGATTAGCCAATCGGACTCACAGAAGGTTGATAAGCCAGAAAGGTTTCTCGGCATGAAGACGCCGGTCTACATCGAGCGTCTCTACTCCGACGGTAAGGTCAACATCGTCGTAAACCGCCGCAAGTGGCTTGAGGAAGAGATCGAGCGGAAACGCAACGACTTCTTCGAGAACACGGTTATCGGCGCAGACATTATCGGTGTAGTCAAAAGCTTCACTTCTTTTGGCGCGTTTGTCGATCTTGGCGGCTTCGATGGGCTTCTGCATATCAATGATATGAGTTGGGGCCATGTTACCCGTCCCAAGGACTTTGTAAAGCGTGGACAGGAGATTCAGCTCAAGGTTATCCGGCTCGATCCGGCTGATAAGCGCATCAACCTCTCCCTCAAACACTTCACCGATGATCCGTGGGTACACTTTGAAGACAAGTACCATGTTAATGATATTGTCAAAGGTAAGGTAACCAAGATAACCGACTTCGGCGCGTTTATTGAGCTACAGGAAGGTATTGAAGGGCTTGCCCACATCTCTGAGTTTTCCTGGCTCAAAAAGGTACAGAAGCCAGAAGAAGTGGTCCGTATTGGTGACGAGGTTGAGTGTATGATTCTCGGTTACGACCTACAGGCCGGACGAGTGTCGCTTGGCTTGAAGCAGGTAACCGCTAACCCGTGGAACAACATTGAGGAAAAGTATCCAGTGGGTACACGCCTTACGCGGAAAGTGGTCAAGATTACCAATACCGGCGCGTTTATCGAACTGGAAGAAGGCATCGACGGCTTCCTGCATGGTGACGATATTTCCTGGACCAAAAAGGTGAAACATACGGGGAGTGAGCTTCAGCAAGGGAAGAATATCGACGTCATCGTGATCGGTTGCGACAAGGAAAACCGGAGCATCAGGCTGGGTATCAAACAGCTTACCGAAGACCCGTGGCAGAGCTTTGCCTCGAGGTATAAGATTGGCTCGCTGATCGAGGGCGAAGTGTCGTCCATCACCGACTTTGGTATCTTTGTACGGGTTCCTGGCGGAATTGAGGGGCTTATCCACAAGACAAATCTCACGGAAACTCGCGATGAAAGTCCAGAAGAAGCGATAAAGCGTTACCGCGTCGGAAGCCCGGTTAAGGCAATAGTGCTTGAACTGCAAAGCGATAGGCAGAAAGCCGCCTTTTCCATTCGCGATTACCAGAAAAGGGTTCAGCGGGACGAAATTTCCCGGTATATGGCGGAAGACGAGTCCGATGACAGCACCTTTACGCTGGGAGATGCCTTAAAGTCTAAGGGTAACTCCTAAAACTGGCGGCATTGTCGCGTTTGTATGTTGTCAAGGATCGATACCCAGAAGTTTAATACGCTGATCGAGGTTAACGCCCTCATCAATTCAAACCACACAGACATTCATAAGTTGCTGACGCTTATTCTTGAGTCAGCAACTCGTTTGTGTGAAGGCGACGCCTCAAGTCTACTTTTGATTAACAAGGAAACCAACGCGCTTTTCTTCGAGTTGGCGCTTGGGACAAAAGGTGCTGAAGTTAAACATTTCACTGTCAAACTGGGGCAAGGTATTGCCGGCTGGGTTGCGCAACATAATCAGTCCCTGCTGCTGAATGACGTGGATCACGATGACCGGCACCTTCATGAAATAGCTGAACAGGTCGGTTATCCGGCTAAAACCATGATGGCGGTTCCCTTGCGTATCAAAGATGTGTGCATCGGTGTCATTGAGATTATCAACAAGCTGGGTTACCAGTATTTCAGCAAGGATGATCTTGAATGGGTGGAGATTTTTGCGAATCAGTCCGCTTTAGCCATTGTAAACGCGAAAAGCATGGAAAAGGCGCGAGACGAGATCAGCTTCCTACATTCCCAGCTTGACATTGAGCAGAGCTATCACACGCTGATTGCCAAAAGCCCGATTGTTCTTGAGAAACTTGAGATTATCGACCGGATCGCCCAAACTGATTCGTCGGTGTTGATTCTGGGAGAAAGTGGAGTGGGAAAAGAACTGTTCGCCGAGCAGCTGCATATGCGGAGTAAGCGCCGGGACAAGCCCTTTATTCGGGTAAACTGCGCGGCTCTGCCGGAAAACCTTCTGGAAAGTGAGCTTTTCGGCCATGTCAAAGGCGCGTTCACCAATGCGGTGTCAAACCGAAAGGGGCGTTTCGAGTCCGCTGACGGCGGAACCATCTTCCTTGACGAGATCGGGGACACCAGCTTGTTGCTTCAGGCAAAGCTGCTGCGGGTGATTCAGCAAAAGACCTTTGAGAAGGTGGGTTCCAATACTAAGATCAGTGTTGATGTACGGATTCTTGCGGCAACTAACAAGGATATTGAGGCTATGGTGGAGAATGGTTCATTCCGCAGCGATCTGTATTACCGTCTGAATGTATTGCCTATGTACGTTCCGCCGCTCCGCCAGCGCATTGAGGACATTCCAGAGCTGGCGACATTCTTTCTGAAAAAGAGTATGCTGGAAACCAAGAAGCGCTTTGATGGTTTTTCCAGTGAGGCGATGGATGCACTGCTCTCCTACTCGTGGCCGGGGAATGTACGGGAGCTGGAGAACTGTGTCCAGCGCGCCTGCGTCCTGAGTAAGAACAGGCAAATTGAGGTGGAAGACCTCGCGATTATCAAAACAGCTGTCGCGTCTCAGGGAACGGGAACCCGCAGCCTGAAAACAGCGGTTAATGTTTTTAAGGCGCATTTTATCAAGAAAGCTCTTGAGGAAAATAACTGGAACCAGGTTATTACTGCACGGGCTTTAGATATACAAAGAACCTATTTATCGCGGCTCATTAAAGAGCTTGCTATTGTAAAGGAGTAATAGAAGATTATGGCAAAAGACACAGTTATACAGGGTAACTTCAGGACATTGGATAATGACAAGCCATTAACGTTAAACGAAAAGCTCAGTGACTTTCTGCAAAAGCGCCGCAAAACTCTGGCGTTTTGCGCAATAGGCATAGTGGCCATCCTGGTGATCCTTATCGCGGTGTTCAGCATCAGCGATATGCTTCAGTCAAGGGCCTTAGCCCAGGTTGAGGAGTTTACACGGCGTTATGAGACCTTGTTGCCCCTGATCACCGACGAGTCAAAGGCCACGGATGTTCAGGTCTTAATCGACGAGCTGAGCGCCTTTGCCCCCAAACATGCCGGTTATACTGGCGCGAGGGGCTATTTGCTACTTGCCAGCATCTATGCCGAACAGAAAAACTGGGCTGAGGCTGAAAAAGCGTGGGATGCCGGCGCCAAAGTCGGCGCAAAGACCTACCTTGCGCCGGTCTGCCTTTTCAGCGCTGCTGTCGCTGCTGAAGAGCAGGGCAATGTCGCCGAAGCTATTGAGCGCTACACCCAGTGCGTTGCCTTCGCCGATACCTTCCCCGCTGCGTCCCGCGCCCAGTTCTCTATAGGGCGCTTGCAGGAAGCACAGGGTAACAAGGACGCCGCCCTTGCAGCCTACCGCGAGATTCCAAGCAGGTGGCCAAGCGACACGACCTGGGCAAGCCTCGCGCAGAGCAAGATCATCTTTCTCTCTCGATGAAGTTTTTTAGACGTAGCGCACTTTTAGCGCCGTTTCTACTAACACTCTTTTCGTGCGGCATTGAAGATTATGCCTTTCTCTCCCCCGTAGATGCCGGTAATATCAGAGTGGAACTTAGCTCAAGGGCTACGATAATACTGCCTTATATCACTGATGATTATTTTAATCATTTTACAATATATTACCGTATCTACATCAGTAACGTGAATGTGGAAAGTATCAATGATGGCAGCCTTGGCTCAATAAACACCACCCTGCAACAGGATTACAACGCCTTTCAGCCGTATGTTAACAGCAATTCTAATAACGCCAGCGCCTCTATTAGAAACCTCTTCGTCAACCGGAGGTATCAGACGCTGGCTCTGGAAGAGGCCGACATAGAACAGGATATCTTATCAGACAGCGCGGCTGGGAAGACGATTCTACTTGATTTCATCAAAACCGCCGATAACCTCCCGCCAGCGCTGGTCATTAACGACACACGTTATGTCCTGCGCCGCAATGGCTCCGGTCGGCTGGTTCCAGAGAACGACTGGCGTTTCTTTAACTCTACCGCGTTAAACATGACCGCCCCTACAGACACCACTAATGTTGACGTTGCCAACATAACTGGAACCGACACATCGGGTACTCGTTACACTTACGTTGCCCTGTATATCGTGCTTGCAGGCGCTGATTCGAACTTTTCGCCGATTTACAGCGCTCCCACCTTTATCGGTATCCTGCACCTGCCGGATCAATCATAGTAGTCTGGCTGAGAACGCCTGTCAGCTTGAGGCTGCCCAGCAACCTGCAAACATAAGCGCATTTACCATCGTTTCTTATATTTTTGAACGATGCTTCCATCAGTCAGAGATTTTTTGCTTTAAAGTACTTGACACAACATGTTAGCTCTAGCTAATCTATAGATAGAAGTTAGTTTTGATGAACTAACTTGAAACAGGAGGTTGAGTATGCCCTTATCACTGGCAAAAACTGGAGAAGCTAACTCCATAAAGAAGATTGGCGGCCATGAGAACGCAAGGAAACACCTTGAAAACATGGGCTTTGTTACTGGTACTAACGTTACTGTTGTCTCCACCATGAACGGTGGTCTTATCGTCAAGGTGAAGGATTCACGGATCGCCATCAGTCGGGAGATGGCAAACAAGATCATAATATAAATAAGAAAAAGAGATGAAAGGTACGAAAACGCTTAAAGAGGTGGAGACTGGCAAAAAAATTAGTACCATAAAACTTCACGAGGAAGGGACGCTCAAAAGCCGGATCATGGGCATGGGCATCATACAGGAGTATGTACTAGTGAGATGCATGTCTTGAAATATGCCTCTACGGGAGATGTTTCAATGAAAAGGATGGCGTTTCTTGTATATGGTTTTTCAGTGGCGCGGGAAAAGAGGCTTGACGCCACCCGGTTCGCTTGTCTCAATTCAGGAGGTTCAGAATTGCGTAAAAAGTTGGTTTTGTCTGTTTGGGTAGTCGCTCTTATCTCACTGACCGCAGACCCAGTTTTCGCGGATGCCGGGTACTGGGAAGGCCGGGAACATGAGATGCGCCTTGTTTTGAGCGAGGCGTACTATCGCTTTGTGGCCGCCGATGTCGAGGGCGCACGGGCGCTAGTTGACAGGGCTTATGCTGAACACTACCAAGGGGATTTTGAGCAAAACGTCCGGGGCATTATTTCTAACGCCCGGGCGGAAAACATAGATGAGTGGTTCGACTATCTAAAGACTTCACTGGAGGCAGGCAAGTCTCAGCAGGAGATACGGGAAGACTTTAACCAACTTAACCACCTGCTCTCGGTAACGGCGATGCGGCTTGATGGGAAAGAGGAGCCGGTGGCAACAACACGGAGCTGGGCGAAAACCGCCGACGAGATGGCCGCAGTTTTGGAACAGGCTAACGCCCGCTACGTTGCCGGGAACCCACAGGGCGCAAAGGATCAGGTGGACGTGGTCTACTTCCAGTTCTACGAAAAAGTTGGGTTCGAGCGAATGACCCTGAACCGTATCTCCGGCGCACGGGCCGCACAGGTGGAATACCAGTTCAGCGCCATAAAAAGAGCCATAAACCAGGGGGCATCGCAGGAGGAAGTCAAGGCCGCTTTGAATACCCTGTCTACGTGGCTGCGGGAGGATGCAGCACAGCTTGACGGCAGGGTGGAGAGCGCTGCTGTGGTCTTCATCGAATCCCTCCTTATTATAGTCCGAGAAGGCTTCGAGGCCATACTCATCGTGGGGGCAATCATTGCCTACCTCCTCAAGAGCGGTAACAAAAACCGTACCCGCTCGGTGTACTGGGGATCGATCATCGCACTGGGGGCAAGCATCGTCATGGCCTGGATACTGAGCCAGATCACCAGCGTTACCGGTGGCCAGAACCAAGAGATTATCGAAGGGGCCACCATGCTGCTGGCAGTGGCCGTGCTGTTCTATGTGAGTAACTGGATGGTTTCTAAGGCCGAGGCCGAAGCATGGAGCGGCTATATCGAAAGCAAAGTCCAGTCGTCCATCAACAAGGGAAGTATGTTTTCCCTGGCCTTTGCCGCGTTTCTGGCGGTTTTCCGCGAGGGCGCTGAGACAATCCTCTTTTATCAGGCACTGCTCGCCAGCACTGAAACCTACATCAGCATGATTTGGCTGGGACTCGGCATCGGCGTAATCATCCTGGTTGTCATCTATATACTGATCCGAGTGCTGAGTATACGGCTTCCTCTTAAGCCCTTCTTTCTTGGAACGAGCGTCCTACTCTTTGTCATGTCCATAACCTTTGTGGGCAACGGGATCAAGGAGCTTCAAGAGGGGAACATTATTCCGGTTACGCCGGTTTCAGGGGTAGCTTCGGTTGATATTCTGGGGATATATCCCACGCGAGAGACGCTTGTTCCCCAGCTTATATTACTGGCGATTACCATCGCCACTTTCATCATACAGTTGCGGCGGGCAAAGGCCGCGAAGACAGCGGCCGCGGAGAAAAGCACGTGAGTAGAAGCCGCAGACTTACTCCACAAGTCCGATCACAGTGGACACACGCTCCAGCAAAGTTGGGCAGCGTCGCACTCACCCCTCTACAGGGGGGCTGCAATCGGGGTTGGGGAAAAAGTCAGTTTTACACAGGGAACTAACTCAGGTCGTATGACCATGAGAAAAAAATTTATGAGGAGGAGTACAATGAAAATCAGAAAGCTGATGGTACTTCTTTTGATTACGGTATACGCCGGTGTAGTTTTTGCCGGCGGCGGGCAACAGCAGGCAGGATCTCGGCCTGAAAGCGTGGTGGCTCCCGGCGAAGAGGCGGGCTTTATCGAGTATCCCCTTGGGGATGATTTCGTACTGGGGCCACTCAATGTGGCTGGGGTATATTTCCAGCCAGTGGATATGCTTCCTGCAGACGCTGCAGGGCTTCCAGCATCCCAGTCGGATATGCACCTTGAGGCAGACATTTCCGCGGCAGAAAATGATCTTGGCTATGGTGTGGGAGACTTTGTGCCAAACCTGACAGTCGGCTATGAGGTTGTCCGCTCTACTGGGGAAAGGCTTGAGGGCAACTTCATGCCAATGAACGCGAGCGATGGCCCCCACTATGGCGCGAATATCAAGCTACCAGGGCCAGGTGGCGCGGGGACTTACACGGTGAAGTTCATCATCCAGAACCCTGAATCCCAGGGTTACCTGCTCCACGTGGATGCAGAGACGGGTGTTCCGGGCAGGTTCTGGAGCGCTCCTCTGGTGGCGGAATGGACTGTTGACTACGCAGGTCCGGCTTGGTAAAAAGGGGCTAGTGTTGAAGGACGGGGGCGCATGTTGTCCCCGTCCTTCTTAATCTATGGAAGCCAAACGTGTACAAAAGTACTGGATTATGCAAGCCTACAGGGTACTGCGCAGGCTTACCGCAGGATGCTGCGCAGGCTTACCGCAGGGTACTGCGCAGGCTTACCGCAGGGTACTGCGCAGGCTTAAATTCGTCATCTGCCTCGATGAAACACAACATGAGCGGCAACGAATCCCTAGTGTGTGTTTACACTACGTGAAATATGCTATACTAGGGATATAGAAATAAACGAAGGACAATACCGGAGGATTCATAACCTTTTGTCCAAGCAAAGAGGGCATATAACAGCTGTAAATGGCGGGTATTATCCGGAACGTTTGGTCATTGGCACGTTATCTACATGTGATTGAATCGTTGGGCGAAGAGTAGTGTCCTAGAACGGGTCTTTTCAGCGTTACGGACGGAAGTGCTGATAGGGATGCAGACGCTTTTCCTGGATTCAACGTCAATCAAGGCGCACACAGACGTGCATGGAGCATCAAAAGAAGGGGGAAGTAAGCGATGGGGAAGAGCTAGGGTGGATAGAATACCAAGATACACGCATTGGTGTCTGGCGACCGGGAGTTATGGGGATCAGTTTGTCGCCTAGGAATACTGTTGACGCGGCAGGGGGACGGCTCTTATTGGCACAGGTAGGATCGCTTGAAGGAAGTCTCAAGCTTCTTATGGACCGAGCGTATGAGGACGACCAGGCCAGGCTCACCGCATAGGAGTTAGGATTTATTGTGGTGGTGTCGCCGAAGAGTAATCGGAGGAGTCCTTGTCCGTATGACTGGGAGGTATATAAGCGGCGCACTGAGGTTGAGCGCTTTTTTCGGCGCTTACAAGCATTTCGGTGTGTGTACCCGATACGACAAACTTGATGTGATATTTACCGCGCGCCGGCACGGGGTGCGACTCGGCGCAATAATCAACTACACACCGTACACGCTGGGAGTTTCAATCCATGCGCCCGCACGGGGCGCGACAAGTATGGCTATACCGCCCAGTGGGTTATAGACGGTTTCAATCCGCGCGCCGGCACGGGGCGCGACGCGCGCAATAATCAACCACACACCGCACACGCTGGGAGTTTCAATCCACGCGTCCGCACGGGGCGCGACGGGATAGGTGTGTGATAAGGCGACGAATCGCAAAATGTTTCAATCCACGCGCCCGCACGGGGCGCGACTAAATGCCGCTCAACGTCCTGACTTCGTTCAGTGGTTTCAATCCACGCGCCCGCACGGGGCGCGACCAAGTCCAGAGTTATATAGGATAGGGCGCTGTCAATGTTTCAATCCACGCGCCCGCACGGGGCGCGACTCAATCTTTGCGCGTTGTCGTGCTGTGCCGCCCCAGGTTTCAATCCACGCGCCCGCACGGGGCGCGACCGTGTTAAAAAACTCAGTAGAAATGATCGAGGACGAGTTTCAATCCACGCGCCCGCACGGGGCGCGACCGAGGTTTTTGCTGTAGTCGAATTGTTGTTGGCTGTTTCAATCCACGCGCCCGCACGGGGCGCGACAAACGCCGTACTGTCCCACGTATATGGGATCATGTTTCAATCCACGCGCCCGCACGGGGCGCGACACGTCTTGACATGTTAAAACCTCGAATTTGCGTTAGTTTCAATCCACGCGCCCGCACGGGGCGCGACGCGAGATTCTTGGAGTAGTCAAACTGTTGTTGGGA
>JAIRYV010000092.1 GCA_031267685.1 Treponema sp. | reverse complement strand
TTGATTGCTTAGCTCTAAAGCTTGATTGCTTAGCTCTAAAGCTTGATTGCTTAGCTCTAAAGCTTGATTGCTTAGCTCTAAAGCTTGATTGCTTAGCTCTAAAGCTTGATTGCTTAACGACAGGGAAATCGTGCTTTTGTGGGTAAGTTCGGCAATGCAAGATTGATTTTATCCCAGAAACGTCTATTGGAACAAACGACTACTATGATTAGCTATGGAGGCGCAGACTGGAAACGTCGGAAACGACGTTTCCATAAAACTAGCTCCGCTAGCTCGCTGGTTCCGTTAGCTCACCTCACGCCGAGTAACTCGCTGTAGGCGTCAAGCACAGCATCACCAGTGCTGACATCGGCCTTTGCCGCCAACACCTTCTTCGTGAGAACTTTGCCAAGTTGCACGCCTTCCTGGTCAAAGCTGTTGAGGTTCCATATCAGGCCCTGAAACATCACCTTGTTCTCGAAATGCGCTAAAAGCGCTCCGAGCGTCTTAGGCGTCAGTTTCTTACCATAAATAAGGCTGGATGGCCGGTCGCCAATGAACTCCTTGTTACCATTGCTGTCAGTCTTGCCTTTGGCAAACGCTACAATCTGGGCAGCAAGATTTGCCTTGAGCTTGGTCTGACTGCTGGAACCATCAACAAGAACATCGTCGCTACGCTGGCTCTCATCAAAGCCGATAAACTGAAGCGGTACAATGTCAGTGCCTTGATGCAAAAGCTGGTAGAACGAGTGTTGGCCGTTGGTGCCGGGTTCACCGAAAACCACGGGGCCGGTGGAGTAGACAACTGGTTCGCCTCGCCGATTTACTCGCTTACCGTTAGATTCCATATCAAGCTGTTGCAGGTGTGCTGGAAAACGGGCAAGCGCCTGACTATAGGGCAGGATCGCGGTGTAGGGATAGCCGAGAAAGTTGCGCTCCCAGACACCGATGAGGGCGTCCAGCAGAGCCGCGTTCTTGAGGGCGTTTGGTTCCAGCGCTTGTTTATCAGCCTCATGTGATCCGGCAAGCAGGTCTTTAAACACATCCGGCCCAAACGCTATCGACAGAATCACGCCGCCCACTGCTGAGGTGGAGGAATAGCGGCCACCGATGAAGTCGTCAATGTAGAAAGAATCAAGGTAAGCGGGGTTATGGGCAAGCGGGCTGGTTTCACTGGTAACAACGACGATATGTTTGCTGGGGTCGAGTTTTGCTTTGGCGAGTTTGTCCTTGATGAACAGCTCGTTAGCTAGCGTTTCCTGTGTAGTGCCGCTCTTGGACACCAGCACAAAGAGCGTTTCTTCCAGTAGCAGTGAGGCTGCCACTGCCGCGCCGTCATCGGGATCAACGTTGGAGATGAAGGCCGCAGTGAGCTTTTTTTTACCCTCAGTCACTGCCCAGTTATCAAGGGCGATGTACAGAGCGCGCGGGCCGAGGTCAGAACCGCCGATGCCAATCTGCGCCACAGCCTTAAACGGCTTGCCGGTACTGCCCTTGAGCTTGCCACTGTGTACTGACTCGGCAAAAGCACCGAAACGTTCCAGTTCCCGCTTGTAGAAGATACCGATGTCTAGTGGCTGTCCATCTAGACTGTCGCGCATTACCGTCTTGCCAAGCTGCCCGCGCAGAAGGTGGTGCAGCACCTTTCGGTTTTCACCGGTATTCATGGTTTCGCCGTCGATGATAGCGCGGTACTTGGCGATAAGCTCCTGCTCGTCAGCAAGCGCCTGTAAAGCTGCCAGCGTGTCGCTGTCCACCGACTTTGCGGCCCATGAGTAGCTCAGGCCCGCTGCCATCGGGATAATACTTGCCTTAACCCGTTCCTCATTCAGCACAGTTGCGAGATGAAACGCCTGAGCGTTTACCGCTAATCTCGTCAGTGTCTGGAACGCCAAGGTTTTGTCAAAATCCGTATAGTTCATTATAAGACTCCTTAATCCGAGTAACTTTACAAGATTGTAACATAGAAGCGGATAGAGCAAAAAGACAATCTTACACAGAGAGGCCGTGTTATGCCGCTGGGTGAGATTGGTTTAGACTCAGGTTTCGAGTTCAGGAATACTTTCCTTCATGTGGTTTATAAAATCCTCGCCGCTAATGCCTTCACGCAGGCAGACAAAAACCGTATTGTCCCTACCGGCAATGGTGCCAAGC
This sequence comes from Treponema sp., assembly GCA_031267685.1. Taxonomy (GTDB): domain Bacteria; phylum Spirochaetota; class Spirochaetia; order Treponematales; family Breznakiellaceae; genus JAIRMT01. The sequence goes on along the minus strand of JAIRYV010000092.1, from coordinate 8,212 downwards.
ACATCGTCAAGGCCCAGGTTATCGACTGCCAGCGCTACTGAGTCGGAATGGCCGGAATAGGTCTTGATGACCACCATATTGCCCGACCCTTCTATTGAAACATAGCCGCGTAAAAAGTCGTGAACGTATGTCCTCTCGGATTCCTGCCGTTCATCTTCACCGGGCAGGGAATAGACATACCCCTTATGGCCATCGGAAATTTTACCCACCTTGAGTAGCTTTAGGTCCCGCGACAGAGTCGCTTGTGTAACGATAAAGCCTTCTTTGTACAAGTATCCCAGTAAAATCTCCTGAGACTCAATTCTGTAGGTCTGTATTAGCTTTTGAATAGCTTTTAAACGAATCAATCGTTCTTTCAAAGGTAGCTCCGGCGCGCAATGCGCATAAATATCTTTAAATCTTGCACGAACATATAATATCCGTGTGTTTATGTCAATTCATTGCTTCTTGACGACACACGGACTATAGTAACCACAACTCAGTGATTATGTCTATAAAACAAACAGCGAGGAAAGTTCCGCGCTGTTTGGAACGCTTGCTTTATGCAAGGGTAGTGGCTAGATTTTTGTACCTGGATAGATAATCGCGTTTTTGGGAATAACTATGATACCATCCACGATGTAGTAGTTGCCATAGTCGCCATCCTGCCGGTTTATGTCGTCGATGCCGATGCGGCAGGCTTCGCCGATACGGGCATTTTTGTCGATGATCGCCCGATTGACGATTGTGCCCTTGCCAATACCCACGTTGGGGATACGCGCCTCGTTGTTCTGCTGTTTCTGGCCTTCGGTTTCATAAAAGTCAGCGCCCATACACACCACTCCGTTGAGGCCCGCACCACTTTCGATAAGGGTACGCACACCAACGATGGAATTGGTGATGTTTGCGTTGGTGATGATACAACCTTCCGCCGCGATGGACTGGTTCATGTTGCTAAAGTTCATTTTTGAAGGCGGCAGGTTACGCATGTGCGTATAGATGGGCGCTTTTTCATCGTGAATGTTAAACGGGGGACGCAGGGTGGTGAGATCAAGGTTAGCCTCGTAGAAATTTTTGATGGTTCCGATGTCTTCCCAGTAGCCGTTGAAGACATAAGCGTTGACCTTGAGCCGCTTGATGGCTTCGGGGATGATCTCCTTGCCAAAGTCAGTCAGCTCGTTGTTGAGGCAGGTTTCCATGTTTTGCGAACTAAACACATAGATACCCATTGAACCCAGATAGGAGTCACCTCTGGATTTATCCTGCCTCAGTTCAAACGGGGCCTTGAAATCCGAGATATCTTTAGTGGGACCGGGTTTTTCCAGGAATTCGGTTATTGTGTTGTTCTTGTCAACCTTGAGGATTCCGAGTTGGCTTGCGTTTTCTCTGGTGACCATAGTGCAGGCGATGGTGATAGCCGCACCAGACTCGCTGTGTTTTTTCAGCAGGTCCTTGAGGTCCATCCGGTAAAGCTGATCCCCGGACAAGATAAGGTAGTATTTTGGATTTTGCGTTCTGAAATGGACGAAATTTTTTCGTACTGCGTCTGCAGTTCCCTCATACCAACCAGAATGTTCAAATGTCTGTTCCGCTGCCAGAATTTCAGCGAAACCCTTAGAAAAAGAGTCAAACAGATATGTTTGAGACAGATGAAGATGAAGCGATGCAGAGTTAAACTGGGTAAGAATGTATATCCGCCGCAGGTCCGCGTTGATACAGTTTGACATGGGTATGTCAATCAGCCTGAATTTGCCCCCAAAAGGGACAGCCGGCTTTGCCCTATCTTTCGTAAGCGGTATGAGTCGGGTTCCCTTACCGCCTCCCAAAATGATAGACAAGACTTCCGCCATAATTCGCCTCCTGTTCGATGATTCGTCCACACTCTCGTGGACGTGTACGCACTATCGCGTAATGTGATGTACAAAGCGTGAAGCTTTCTGTTCATAGGCTTACAATTCCGCCGCTGTAACAGTGGTAATTATTATATTATCATGTTCGCTTGCTGGTCAAGTATATCTGCTCCTTTCTACAAGTGTGCATACTTGTGTACGCTTGTGTGCGCAACCCGCAACCTCGTGATAAACTCTGGGTCTTAACTAAAATGGAGGTATAACTATGATCGTCACATACACGCCATGGGTTTTTTTGGATGAATATCGAGGAAAGGCTTTTTCAGGTTCGTGGCCAACCCTGCCTGAACTATTTCGGATTATGGTTTCCCGTGTCGGAGAGCGTCCCTGCTTCACCATTTACGAGCCGAATCGTATCAGTCTGACCTACCGTGAATCCCTTGCCAAAATTGAGTCCGTGGCCAGATGGCTTTGCAGCAAGGGTGTCCGCAAGGGGGATCGGATCGCGGTAACAGGCAAGAATTCGCCGGAATGGACCGTGGCCTATCTGGGAATACTCTACGCCGGAGCCATTGTTGTTCCCATTGATTACCAGCTTAAAAACGAGGAGACCGACCTGCTCCTCAACACCGCCGGGGTAACAATCCTTTTCGTAGACGAGGAAAAGCATAGCCGGTATGAGCAGAAACCATGCCAACTGACAGAACTCGTCTCACTGAAAAAAGGCGTGGGCGCGTATATCTACGAGCTTGACGGGCCGGATCAGCCTATAGAACAGGCAAAGGAACTGGACACCGCCGCCATTCTCTTCACCTCTGGCACAACCGGTATCCCAAAAGGCGTCATGCTCTCACACCAGAACCTTGTTTCTGACTGTTACCTGGCTCAGGGTAACCTCAAACTGTACTCAACCGACGTGTTTTACGCACTCTTACCCATACACCATGCCTATACCATGCTGGCTGTCTTTATTGTAGCGATTGCCTGCGGCTCGGAAGTGGTGTTCGGTAAGCGTATGGTAACTAAGGCGATTCTGAAAGACCTGAAAGAGGCGAAGATCACCATGTTACTCGGCGTTCCTATGCTGTTTAACAAGGTGCTGGCAGGTATTATACGAGGCATCAAGGCAAAAGGCCCGTTTGTCTATGGACTCATTTCAGTCTTGCTGGGCATTTCCGGCCTGATTAAGAAAACCACAGGTAAAAATCCGGGTAAAAAGATATTCCACTCAGTGTTAAGTCAGGCGTCCCTTTCCACCCTGCGCATCTGTATCTGCGGCGGCGGGCCTCTGGCGCCAAGCGTGTTCAGAAAGTACAACCAACTTGGCATTGATTTCATTCAAGGCTATGGCCTTACCGAAACCTCGCCCATCCTGACACTTAATCCAGTGGAGCATTATAAGGAAGCGAGCGTCGGGAGAATCTCTCCACAGGTTGATATGAAGATACTGAACCCTGACGAGCGGGGTATTGGCGAAATCGTGGTCAAAGGCCCCATGGTCATGCAGGGCTATTATGAACTGCCTCAGGAAACCGCCGCTGCCTTTACTCAGGACGGCTACCTCAAAACGGGCGATCTTGGATATATAGACAGCGAATCCTACCTGTATCTCACCGGACGCGCCAAGAACTTGATCGTTACTGAAGGTGGAAAGAACGTATACCCAGAGGAGATCGAAAACGAGTTCCAGCTTTTTGAAGAAATCGACCAGATTCTAGTACGCGGCTTTGTTCTTAACAAGAAGATGAAGACCGAAAGCATTGAAGCGCTTGTATATCCTGATCAGGAGTTTTTCAAGGGAAGCGTATCGGCGCAAATCAAACAGCGTATTGAGGACATTGTCTCGGAAGTAAACAAACGACTTCTTCCCTACCAGAAAATCGAGAAGACTATCATCGTGGGCAAACGAATGGAAGAAACTACCACCAAGAAGATCAAGCGCGACGTGGTTTGAACGACACGCACCCGTAAAAAAAGACCGCCTCACGGCGGCCTTTTTTACAAAGAGCGAGACGGTAAGTCCGCCTCGTCTAAGAACGGTCTAGTAGTCCATACCACCCATACCGCCCATGCCGCCACCACCGGGCATAGCAGGCGCTTCCTTCTTCTCAGGAATGTCCGTAATGGCACATTCTGTGGTGAGCAGGAGGCTGGCAATTGAAGCCGCATTCTGCAACGCAGAGCGGGTTACCTTAGCAGGATCAATGATGCCGGCTTTCACCATATCGACCCACTCCATCTTTGCAGCGTCAAAGCCAATGCCGACCTTTTCAGACTTAGCTTTGTCAGCAATGACCGCGCCATCAACCCCAGCGTTTTCCGCGATCTGGCGGATAGGCTCCTCAAGGGCGCGTTTCACAATCTTGAAGCCCACCTTCTCGTCGTCAGTGAGGCTCTTGGTGTCGGCCTTGTCCAGCGCGATAGCCGCCTGAATCAGAGCAATCTCGCCGCCGGGTACTATGCCCTCCTCAATGGCTGCACGGGTCGCGGAAAGCGCGTCCTCAACCCGGTGCTTCTTCTCTTTAAGCTCAACCTCTGTGGCTGCGCCTACGTTGATGACCGCAACACCGCCCGCCAGTTTTGCAAGGCGTTCCTGCAACTTCTCGCGGTCATAGTCAGACGTGGTGTCCTCAATGAGCGCTTTGATCTGGCCAATCCGATCCTTGATCTCGTTCTCTTTACCTGCGCCATTGATGATCGTGGTATTGTCCTTGTCGATCTTGATGGTCTTAGCCCGGCCAAGCTGGGATATATCGGTGTTTTCGAGCTTGAGTCCCAGTTCTTCCGTGATGACTTCGCCGCCAGTAAGGATGGCGATGTCTTCGAGCATGGCCTTGCGACGATCCCCAAAACCAGGAGCCTTGATCGCACAGGCTTTGAGCGTACCACGCAGGCTGTTCAAGATCAGGGTGGAAAGGGCTTCGCTGTCCACATCCTCAGCAATAAGCACAAGCGGCTTGCCAGTCTGAGCAACCCGCTCCAGCAGGGGAAGCATATCCTTCATGGCAGAAATCTTCTTGTCATGGATAAGGATATAGGCATCCTCGTAGACACTGGTCATGGTGTCGCGGTCAGTTACGAAGTACGCGGAGATATAGCCGCGGTCAAACTGCATACCTTCAACAAACTCAATGGTCGTGTCCATTGTCTTTGATTCTTCAACCGTGATCACGCCATCCTTGCCGACCTTTTCCATGGCGTCAGCGATGGTGTTGCCGATCTCGCTGTCATTGTTGGCGGAAACCGACGCGACGTGGGAAATTTCTTCCCTGTCCTTGATTACCGTAGCGTTCTTCTTGATTTCTCCGACTGCGATCTCAACAGCTTTGTCGATACCGCGCTTGAGTTCAATGGGGGTCATGCCCGCGGCTACAGACTTGAGACCCTCTTTCACTAAGGAGTAAGCAAGCACGGTAGCGGTGGTGGTGCCATCACCCGCAACATCATTGGTTTTCGTGGCAACTTCTTTGAGAAGCTGTGCGCCCATGTTTTCATACGGGTCTTCCAGCTCAACTTCCTTCGCCACAGAAACGCCGTCTTTGGTAACGGTTGGCGCGCCAAACTTCTTGTCGAGCAGGACATTGCGTCCCTTAGGTCCAAGTGTTACCTTTACTGCTTTAGAAATCTGCTCCACGCCGGACAGTAACCTGCGGCGGGCATCCTCGTTGAACATTAACTGTTTTGCCATGTTTCTTCTTTCTCCTCTTTCTACCGGCGGCCTTATCAGGGCTTTTCTACCTGAGAGTCGTCGATATAAAATAGATTTTGATTGTTACTCCCCGATCAGGGAGCTCTCATTTATAAATTACTAAACAGGAATAAAAGTGGCAAGAGAGGAATGAAAGTATGATAAATATTTATACCGATGGCGGCTGTTCCGGGAACCCGGGACCCGGAGGCTGGGCATATATCATCGAAAGTGATGGTAGGATCATTAGCGAGAAATGGGGCGCAGAACGTAACACTACCAACAATCGCATGGAACTGAGCGCGGTGATCGCCGCGCTTGAGGTACTGAGCGCGCTCAATCTCCATGGGCAACGGGTTGCCATCTATACGGATTCGCAGTATGTGCAGAAGGGCATAAGCGAATGGATATATGTTTGGAAAAAGAACGGGTGGCGCAATAGCGACAAGGACCCGGTCAAAAACAAAGACCTCTGGCAACATCTTGAATTGCTTGACGAGGAGTTCTCTCCCTCATGGCGCTGGGTGCGAGGCCATGCCGGCAACCCCATGAACGAGCGTTGCGACCGCATGACTCGATACGCCATTGAGTCTCTGTGGACATAGCAGCGCTCATGCAGGCGACGGCTCATCCAGTGACGCTTCTTCCAAGGCGATCACCAGAGCTGGCGTGAGCTTAGCCGCCTCCTCTGGCGTAAGGGTTATACCTTTGCCCATCTTCTCGTGATCAGGCGACCAGTCGCGGATATCGAGCTTGGCCTGCCGACCATTCCACGAGACCAGATTAAGCTCTTTCTTCCAGCCGCTCTTCTCTGACGAAAGAACTGCGTAAGTTTTTACAATGTCAAACGTTATCTCCAACATTCAGCCACTCCTTGTCATACATTAAACGCCGCGCCTTTCAGCGCGGTTTCAACCTTGTTCACGCTCACTTTATCCGCTTATAGTGCTTAATCTCTTTTCTTATACGTTCACCCAGTTCTGCGATGGGAACGCGAACCTGTTCCATGGAATCGCGGAACCGCAGGGTTACCGTGCGTTGTTCTTTTGATTCATAGTCCACCGTAACACAGAAAGGCGTGCCAGCTTCATCCTGACGGCGATAGCGGCGGCCAATGGCTCCGCTCTGGTCATAGTCAACAGTGAAATCTTCTTTTAACTCGTTCTTTATGCCCTGAGCAAGTTCAGCGAGTCCGTCCTTCTTCATCAAGGGCAGGACAGCAAGCGTAATGGGTGCAAGCTTGGGATGAAAACGAAGCACAGTGCGCCAGTCATCATCGTTGCCCTTGTCAGCGACCTTTTCCTCGTCATAAGCGTCGCACAGTACCATGAGCAGAGTGCGGGTGAGACCGGCTGAGGTTTCGATGATGTATGGAATATAGCGCTCGTTGTTGTCCTGATCGATGTACTGGAGGTCTTTGCCGGAGTATTCGGCATGGCGTCTGAGATCGTAGTCTGAGCGGTGATGAACGCCTTCCAGTTCCTGCCAGCCCATGGGATAGAGGTACTGAATGTCGTAGGCGTCTTTGGCATAGTGGGCAAGCTCGTCCGCCCCGTGCTGGTGCCAGCGCAGGTGATCCAGCTTGACTCCGAGGCGCTCGTAATAGGCCCAGCGCTGTTTGCGCCATTCGTCAAACCATTCTATGTCTGTGCCGGGCTTAACAAAGAACTGCATCTCCATCTGCTCAAACTCACAGGTACGGAAGATGAAGTGGCGGGTAACGATCTCGTTCCTGAACGCCTTACCGATTTGGGCAATGCCAAAGGGCAGTTTCATGCGGTTACTCTGAACGATATTCTTGTAGTTGACGTAGATGCCCTGAGCAGTTTCTGGCCTCAGATAGATGGTATTCGACGTGTCCTCCACAGGCCCTATGTGGGTCTTGAACATCATGTTGAACTTGCGTGTATCGGTGAGTTCGCCGCCGCAGTCCGGGCATTTTTTGGCTGCGAGGTTTTCCGGCTGTATCATGTCAGCGCGGAAGCGGGCGTGGCACTTCTTACAGTCAACCAGTGGGTCGGTGAAGTTCTCGACATGCCCTGACGCCTCCCATACACGTGGGTGCATGAGTATTGCCGCGTCCAGCCCGACGATATTGTCATGCAACTGGGTCATTTCCTTCCACCAATTACGGGCAATGCGGTTTTTCAGTTCAACACCCAGAGGGCCATAGTCCCATGCGCCATTCTGCCCGCCGTAGATTTCCGACGATTGGAACACAAAGCCGCGCCGCTTTGCCAGTGAGACCAGTTTCTCCATAGTCGCCGAGCCTTTGTATTCACTTAGTTCTTCTAATTTTTCAGTCATACATTCATCCTTATCTAAAATAGCCTTATAATCTCCCATTAACTGTAGATGCTTTGAGCGTTCTGCTCAAGTTGATTAAAGCGTATCAAGCTGTCTTGCGCCATAAAGTCTGCTACAAACCTTCCCATGCCAGGACTTTATGGCGGTTTTGATTTGTAAGATGAAGCCTACTCGAACACGCTTGGAACGTCTTCGGACATGCTCCTTGATGGGTACGAACACGTTCTGAGCGTCTTCGGACATGCTCCTTGATGGGTACGAACACGCTCGGAGCGTCTTCGGACATGCTCCTTGATGGGTACGAACACGTTCAGAGCGTCTTCGGACATGCTCCTTGATGGGTACGAACACGTTCAGAGCGTCTTCGGACATGCTCCTTGATGGGTAC
>JAIRYV010000016.1 GCA_031267685.1 Treponema sp. | reverse complement strand
GCCTTCACAGAGAACTCTGTTTGGCCCTAACAGACTTTTCTGTTTGGCCTTCACAGAGAACTCTGTTTGGCCCTAACAGACTTTTCTGTTTGGCCTTCACAGAGAACTCTGTTTGGCCTTCACAGACTTTTCTGTTTGGCCCAAACAGAGTTCTCTGTTTGGCCTTCACAGAGAACTCTGTTTGGCCCTAACAGACTTTTCTGTTTGGCCTTCACAGACTTTTCTGTTTGGCCTTCACAGACTTTTCTGTTTGGCCCTAACAGACTTCTCTGTGGTTACACGTTTACTGTTTTGATGATTGGGTCAAGGTAGTCAGTACGATACGGCACATTGAAGGTGTCGGCGAGGATGCGAAGCTGCTCGTCAGTGATGGTGTTGAGAAGTCGCGCGTTCATTACCGTAGTATAGAGAGTAGCAGCTTTCTCGGCTGTTTCAATGAGGCCAAAGGCTTCGTCAAGGGTCTTGCCCGCGCCAAAGATGCCGTGGTGCGCCCACACGCAGAGGCGAGAAACACGCATCTTCTCAGCAGTAGCGAGGCCAATTGACTCAGTGCCACAGAGCATCCACGGCAAAACGCTCACACCATCCGGGAACACAATAATGGCTTCAATGGACATCTTCCACAGAGTGCGGGTAAAGGCGCGCTCGTCAAGGCTGTGAATGTATGTCATGGCCACAAGGTTTGTAGCGTGGCAGTGCGTAACCACACGGTTCAACGGGTCAACTTTGAGCCGCTCAATGTGGCTCATAAAGTGAGCGGGAAGCTCACTCGTAGGCCCGCCTCCGTCGCTCAGTCCCCATAAAAGGTCGGCTTTGGAACCATCGCCACTGATACGCAGAATACCAAGATTTACCTCCGGCTCATACTCTACGTTTTTGAAATACTTACCCGTGCCGCTTACCACAAAGATTTTGCCCAGAAGCGGACTTGCATCAAACTTGATGTCAATGACGCGGATGACTTTGGTGGCGTCAAGGTACTTGTCGATTACTCCGTCTTCAAGGAGCAGACTGATGTTTCCCGCGTTCCTCTCGTCCCAGCCAAGTCGATACATATTGCTACAGGTTCGGGCAATCTCTTTGATAAAGGGCGCTTTTAACAAATCTTTCATAAATAACCTCCATAAACTCTTTACCACTATAGACGCTACTAAAGCGAATCGTCAACAGCAGCGCCTAGAGGATATTCTTTAGTGAAACACCGCTCCTGTTGACGCGGACGTTACCTGCTTCGCGTAACGGGCAAGGTAGCCGTGGGTTACTTTTGGCGGTAGGGGTTTCCACTCAGCACGACGGCGGGCAAATTCCGCCTCACTGAGCTTGACATTGATGGAACGCCCCGGAATATCGATGACTATGCAATCGCCTTCCTCAAGCAGGGCAATGGGTCCACCTTCGGCGGCTTCTGGAGAAACGTGGCCAATGGCCGCGCCTTTGGTTGCACCGGAAAAACGTCCGTCAGTGATAAGGGCAACTTTGTCATCAAGGCCCATGCCCGCAAGCGCGGCAGTGGGTCCCAGCATCTCTTTCATGCCCGGACCGCCCTTAGGCCCCTCATAGCGAATCACTACCACATCGCCAGCCTTGATGTTACCCGCCATGATCGCGTCAAAGGCAGCTTCCTCACTGTCAAAGACACGCGCCACGCCTTCAAACTTAAGCATGGCAGGCGCAACCGCGCTTTGCTTGACCACGCAGGCGTCTGGCGCTATATTGCCACGCAAGGCAGCAAGGCCGCCTGTGGGAGAGTAGGGGTTTTCAATGGGACGAAGTATCGCGGGGTTGCGGTTTGTCGCGTTTTTCACCGCGTCCGCAAGGCGTCCGTATACGGTAAGGGCTGATGTATCAATGAGCTGCTTCTTGGCAAGCTCGGCTAGCACTGCGCTCACTCCACCAGCAGCGTGCAGGTCTTCGATGGCGTCATTGCCCGCTGGCGCCAGTTTACAGAGATTAGGCGTTATCGCACTCACCTTGTTCAGAAGCTCAGGGAAACTGCTGGCGGCAAGCGTGAAACCAGCCTCATGCGCGATGGCCGGTAGATGCAGCGCTGTGTTGGTGGAACAACCAAGCGCCATGTCTAGCGCCAGCGCGTTCATAAATGCCGTTTCCGTAAGAATAGTGTGGGGGCGAATATCTTTGTTAAGAACATCCAGCGCCATGATTCCGGTGTTTTTGGCAAGCCGTATCCTCTCAGCCATAACCGCTGGAATTGTGCCGTTGCCCGGTAAGGCGAGTCCCAGCGCCTCAGTAACGCAGTTCATGGAGTTAGCGGTAAACATACCTGAACAGGAACCGCAGCCCGGACAGGCCGCCTCTTCCATCTCGGCAAGCTCAGCTTCACTCATCTTGCCTGCGCCCACTGCACCTACAGCCTCAAACATCGAGGTGAGCGTCAACGGCTTGCCGTTTTTGCGTCCAGCCAGCATAGGCCCGCCTGAAACAAACACCGACGGTAGGTTAAGCCGAGCCGCAGCCATAAGCATACCCGGCACGATCTTGTCGCAGTTGGGGATAAAGATGAGCGCGTCAAATCCGTGCGCCATAACCATGCACTCAATGGAATCCGCGATGAGTTCCCGCGTAACCAGTGAATAGCGCATACCCTCATGCCCCATAGCAATGCCATCGCACACTCCAATGACCGGAAAACGCACTGGAACCCCACCAGCCAAGCGCACGCCATCCGCAGCAGCCTTCGCTATAGTACCCAAATGGATATGTCCGGGTACGATTTCACTTTCCGCCACCACAATGCCGATAAGCGGACGATCCAACTCTTCCTCAATAAAGCCTAAGGCTTTGAACAGGGAACGATGCGGCGCACGCGCCACACCTTTCTTTACCATATCACTTCGCATTTTCACTCCTTATCTTTTATCATCTTACTCATTTCATCCAGCGTTCTCTTCTTCTGGTGTTTATACATATAGTAAGTAATGATCGATGTAATCAGTGCGCCGATGCTGTCTACCGTTAAATCAGACATGGTGTCCCGCAATCCACTGCCCTGAAATGGTTTCCCCATCATTATTTCCGTATCTGCTAAATCCCATTTCTGATTGGCAGTGCCAAGAAAAACATCACACCAGAACTCCATCATCTCCCATATAACACCAGCAGTAACAGCAAAGGTGAATGAGAAAAACGCGATAAGCAAGGGACTGATGTCCATATTAAATTTATAATTGATCTTATAGAGAACGATGAATCCGATAAAACCGATGATGACCCCTGACAAGGTATGCAGTAAATCATCCCACCAGAAAACAGTGTAGTATAGGTTAAACTGAACGCTTAAAAAAGCGCCGGCGTAAATAAACAGGACAATAATAATTTCAAGGATATCAGGTATATCAATCTTCTGACGTTTTTCAATGAGTGTGGAACCAAAGCTAAGAAACAAAGTAACTAAAGCCCAGAAAACTAATTGAGCATTGTCCGTGATTCGCGAGAAAAACTCCGCTTTGCTTTCATCTGGGTTTTCCAGTCCCTCAACAATCATAATCGCTACATTTACGAATATAGAAAGTATTAACAAAGTGCGGATAACAAGAAAGAGATTGTTTCGTATTTTCTTCAACATACTAACTCCTTGTTCGTTATAGCTTCATTGAAATTCGATGATGCCAGACACCTTCTAATGCGTCAAGTCGTGTTAGCGCGCTTCAAAAACCCCTTTAGAAGCGAAGACGCACTTTGGTGGTGAAACTGAAATGCTGTCCCATAGTTTGTGGGGCAAACTCTCCGTCCTCATCAATGGCGAGAGGGAACTGCGAGGAAACCGTCAGGCTCATGCCCTGAAACACCTCGTGGTAGAGGGAGACGACCGACATAAACGAGGCGTCTTCAATGCCCGCGATGCAGGAAAGGCTGGCGTTGGTGTAATCACTGAACATATATTGGCATAAGGCGTAGGCATAGTGGCGCTTAGCGAACAGGCCGGCTGGGTTTGTCGCCGAGCGCGCTGTTATTGATGACGCGCCGTTGTACAGATACTCGGTCAGTACATAGAGGCTGCCATTGAGGAACGAGTAGTCGAAACCAGCGCTGGCTGAGAGGCCAGTAATGGCAGCAGTGTTTGCAGCGTGGTTGTAGGTGTAGAGCGCGTCTATCACCAGGCCCAGCTCCACATCGGCTTTGAGCGAAAGTCCTATCTGGTGTCGGCCATCAGGCGCGATGCTTTGCGGGGTCTCGAACACATAGAGTGCCTGTATGCTTCCCCAGTTCCAGTCATTGTCTGCAGAAAGCCCGAAACGGAAGCCTTTTCCAGCACTGTTTATGGCATTTGCATTCATAAGGCTCTTAGGCGCGGCGGCAAAGGCGAGTACCTTTGCGGTCGCGGGATAAAAAGCAGCGGATGCACCAATGATGCCGCGGGGTCTGGCGTCAGGAAACAAGACATTACGGGGGTTAAGGAAGTCGGACGGGCCGAAGACTTGCCCGTAACCAAAGCGCAGGGGCATGAGTCCGGCTACAACATCAACCGCGTTACTGTTTGCCTGAAAGTAGAGGCGCTCTAGTTCCATTGCCGCAGCGTAGTTATCACCGGCGATGTACGGCGAGGAGCCAAGTGGCGATGCTGTGGCGGCATTGAGAGCGCTCATGGCGGCGGCAGTGTTAAGCGAACTGCCCGCGGCAGCAATGAGATTGAATGCGCCGTAAAAGCGGGCATAGTCGCCGATGTCAGTGCGTATGCGGAGGTTAGTATACTCCTCAATGCCGTAGGCAAACGCCTCAGCTTTACCAGCTCCGGCGGCAAGGCTTACGCTACTGTCGAACAACCCTGAAACCTGCACATCCTGCGCTACTAATGGTGTCAGACACCATAACAGTGCAAAACAAACGGTCATAATCGTATGCAAATTCATTTTCCCCTGCACTCTAGCGACTCAGATTCCGCTGACTGAATACTGAATCCGCGATAGGCTCGTCCAGAATAACGTTACGCATGGTGAACGTGGTCTTGCTGTCACGACGAAGAAGATCGCGCATCTCGATCTCTACCGGGAAACGACGTCCGCCCAATTCCTGAACATTGAGTATCGTCACTTCCTTGAGCTTTGCACTGGAAAGCGCATACTGCTCGGAATGGATCATGTCACCGTTCGCCTTGTCTATCCATAGCTTCTGTTTAGGATAACTTTCTGTACGGCTCTTTGCCGTCAGTTCCAGTATCCAGCAGTCTCGCCCATTCCAGTTCTCCGAACCAGCAATGCTTGGCGTATAGCGGCTCTCTAACGAGCCGTTATCAATGGTGTCCTCATAAGACATATCTGACCCCATCATGCTCTCTTTCAGCATATGGCCGCTAATGAGCATCACTTCCTCAGTGTCCGGCGAATAAACATAGAGCCTGCCGTTAGTCTTGAGGTACTTAGTACCACGGTCTTCACGGTTGGTAAACTCGATGAAGCTGTCACTGTTTCCCCGCGCCCATGCCCGCATGGTCTTTACATACCTGCGATCCTGATACTGGATTATCATGCTGCCCTCATACTGGATCGTGTCATAGATTTCGTTGTCATCAATACGACGCAGAAGCTCAATCGCTGTAGGCGATGCCGAAAACGCTGATTGCGCTAGAACCATGCCCGTTGCCATAACGAGCGCCAATACCATTGCCATAATCTTTTTCATATCTCATTCCTTATTCTTTTGTTGTTGCAATACAGAACCACGCGGTTTAACGCCGAAGCGCCTCCACTGGCTCGACAAACGCGCTTTTAAGCGACGGGAACAGGGTAAACAGAGACGCTACCACCACACCCATAAGCCAGCTTTGCAACAGGTTGAGCCAACTAAAGTCTACGAATATGGCATTGGCCGCAGGCAGCTCGGTGAAAGTGCTTTCTCCAGCAGCAGCCCAGCGAATCGGGTAATCCTGAAGAATTCCCGTCAAAAGCCCGCCGACCAACACTCCAACAGTGGCGCCAATCACAGACAGAAAGACTGACTCAAAGAAAAACACCTTCACGATTTCACCGCGAGTCATGCCAAGACTCCCCATCATACCAATCTCCTTAATCCGCTCGTGGATAATCATGGTGATGGTATTGACAATCAGGAAACAGGCTACTACCAGAAATACCAGATAGATCGCGTAGAACAGCGGCTCATACATATTCATCATGACGATCCAATACTGCTCGTTCCATTGACCGACCACATCATCCGGGCCTAATAGCTTTTCCATCTCAAGGGCAATAGCCCCGCTCATTTCAGGCTTGTCCGCGTAGACCACGATCTGTTGGCTTGCGTCATCCAGCACTAAAAGGCGCTGAAGGCGACTGAAGTCTGCAATGATGGTTTCACTGTCCATCTTGGCATAGTCAAAGCGGAAGATGCCGGTGATCACCGGAGACCACATCTTGTCAGAAAACTGCGCGGATATGGTTTTAAGGGGAAGACGCTCACCGATTGTAAGCCCAGTCTTTTCCGCAAAGTTGAGGCCAATGGCGCACTCGTTACTATCAAGCGCAGGGTAACGGCCCTCTACCAAGCCGTCTGTCCGGTCAGTGAGGTTAAAGTTATTTACTTTAGTCTCCTCGTTCATGTTTATGCCCCAAAGGTTCGCGTGCTTCACTACGCTTTCCTGCAAGGTAGCATAGGCCATTATGCGAGGGAACACGGCCCTGACTCCGGGTATAGCCTTAATCTCTTCCATATATATAGTAAGACTCTTGCCCTCCGCTACAGGGTACTGCACAGGGCTGTATTCGCTTTCCGCCTCGTACTGAGCGGACACAGCCCGCACATCTCCCAGCTCAAAGACCTGCACTACTTCATGCATACTGTTCAACATCCCTTTAATCGCTGATGAATAAAAGGTGATAAAGAACACTGCGATGCCCACTGATATGACGCAAAACATAGTGCGCCGCATATTCCTGAAATTGTTACGGAACGCTATCTTGACGAGGGTTCCCGTGCTTCCGCGATTGTATGACAACATATCACTCATAATTAACTCCTATGTCAGTGAGGCAATATTGCCGCGCCATAAATTGATTCCTTCTAAGTAAATGTTAAGAGTTGTACAACTCTCAGCCACGAGATGTACAACTCTTAACCACGAGATGTACAACTCTCAATCACGAGATGTACAACTCTCAGCCGCGAGTTGTACATCACTCAAACCTAAGACTTTCGGTGATAGCCATTTTAGTGGCCCTGCGTGTAGGGAAGAAGGCCATAAGGGACGACAAGAGGGTCGCCGCGATGCCGCTTCCGATGATGGTTCCGGGCCGCCACATACCTCGAAAGTTACCAGCGATACGGTAGCCCATATTGCCGCCTAACTGTTCCATCATTTCCGAGAAGTCAACTCCGGTACTAACCATGGGGATATTGAGGATGCAGCCTAAGATGATGCCTAACAAAGAGCCGATAAGCCCCAGAGCAGCCCCTTCCAGCATATAGACAAGAATCATCTGACCGTCAGTCATACCCAGCGCCCGCATCATGCCGGTCTCCTTGGTACGCTCCAGAATGGCAAGTAGTATGGTGTTGGAGATACTGATGAGGGCAAGGAAAAAGAGGAGCAGAGAAAATACCTTAGTCGAGCCGTTTTCAAGGTTTTCAAAATTAAGGTATTCAGATACATAATCCGTCCAGAAATGGACACTCAGCTCTTGAGGTAGCCGCTTTCCCTGAGCTGCAAGCCCGACATCCAGCGCAGTGCGTATAGTCTCTGCACTTTCGATCGTGCTGGTCATATCAGCCGCTCCCAACGTCTTGTCCCGGATCAAAAGTTCTGTTACATGGCCTTCCAGCATCATACCTGCCTCGTCCTGTAAGACGTCCAGAGGCATGTAAGCAATGTTGAAATTGTTCACCGGATCAGGGGAATTGATCATTCCTACTACTTTGGCGTCAATCACCTGATTCACATGACGTACTGCGCCGGAAAAGTCCGCGCGGATCATGGCCTGAAGTGCGTCATTCTGCTTTGCCTCATCCTGTTCTGCCAGTAGATAGGACCCGGTGGGTTCGTCGAATTCGTAGACTGTGTCCACAAGCTGCTGTTCCGCTAGGGTAAGGAGCGGCCAGAGTTCCCCGTTCCACTTGTCCTTGCTTATCTGTTCCGGGGCCAGTTTGTAGTCAATGACTGTGGAGATACGGACATCGTTACGACCTGTGGCGTCAAGCAGCGCCCAGAGCGTATCTGCATGGGTTTTGGAAATATCCCGCTTCAAGGTCATTCTGTTCTTTGCCCGGTTTTCTGCATAGTTTTGGTTTTCTCCAAACTGAGTCTTGGCTTCTCTGTGTTGGTAACAGGAGCGGATGAACGCCTCGTCTGCACTGTTCTGCGCTGCTAGAGCGATCAGGTCGTCAAGCTCCTGAACCGTTGGTCGGGTTGGAATGCCTACTTTGAGCTTATCTGCGGTCTGTGATCCGAGGGCGATACCGAATTCGCCGTTTTGAATGGAGCGGCCTAATTCGACATAAGCGGTATAGGACAATGTTTTTGCTTCAGCGTCTGGGTCAACAGCGTTGACCACCAGCGGCGCGGAACCAGTTGTCGAATAGATAGTGCCAGAGAAGGTATAACGAGGCGCCACATTGTACCCTGCGGCATCCAGAACAGCAGCGTAGGGTTCCCATCCGGCGAAGTTTTCGTAGGAGGGCATTTCGTCGTGTTTATCGAAGTAGCGTTTGGTTTGCAGTTTTGCCGCGCCCATTTCGTAGTTAATGATGTTTCGCCGGGACTCCATGAAGACGCCGCCGAGCCAGCTATCCATCCAGATATAGGCCGCGACGCTTACCATAATGGCTGCGCAGGTGAGGAAGGTTTTCACCTTATGCCGTCCAAGGTTACGCAGTGCTATACGCTTGAGTTCAACGAATCCCTTCATTTAACTACCTCCTGTTCAATCTGCCCGTCGCGCAACAGTACGATTCTGCGGGCGAAATCCATAACTAGAGAGTCATGGGTGGAGAAGATGAACGTAGTGCCTTGGCTCTTGTTGAGCTTTACCATGAGTTCCAGAATCTCCTTACCGATTTTGGAATCAAGGTTTGCGGTTGGCTCATCCGCGAGGATAAGGCTTGGTTTCTTCACCAGCGCTCTTGCAATGGCTACGCGCTGCTGCTGACCTCCAGACATTTCCTTTGGACGCCGGTTTTCCATGCCAGCCAGCCCCACACTTTCCAGAGCTTCAAGAGATCGTTCACGGGTTTCTTTTTTGCTAAGCCCCAGCAGAGTGAGGGGAAACGACACGTTTTCCAGCACTGTCAGCACTGGGATCAGGTTATACGCCTGAAAGATGAAGCCGATACTGTTACGCCGCACTAACGCGAGTTGGCGCTTGGTAAGCGTCGCTACATCAGTGCCTGCGATACTGAACGAGCCTGACGTGAGGGTATCGAGACAACCGGCGAGGTGTAGGAAGGTAGACTTCCCGCTTCCCGATGGTCCCGCAATAGCGGTAAACTCGCCGCCATCGAAACTCAGGCTTATGCCTCGCAGAGCGTGTACGGTTGTACCGTTCAACCCGTAATCTTTCTTTACATCAACCGCTTTTAATACTGTCATATCTATCCTCCCTTAAGTGCCTTATGTACTGCTTTGCGTCATTGTACTATTATTATAGGTCAAAGATAAAAGAACTAGTACAATTTGTCAAGAGGTTTTGAAGAATTTTTATAGTTTAATATGGGTAACAAAGCTGTCGGGTTCAGTATCCAATGAGTTATAGGTCTATGGCGTACAGAATGGGCTATCTTGACAAAAAATTTCCCGTGAAGGAAAGTTAGGTAATGGTAATGCGCGGTATGAGTCTAAAGAGTTTTTTTGAAAATCCCATTTTTCTATCGGCTGTTTCAAGTTGGTTTATGGCGCAACTCATTAAAACGGCAATCGTACTTCTTTCTCGTCGTAAAAGAACCTTCCACGAGCTAGTGGAGATTAGTGTTTGGCGTACCGGTGGGATGCCCTCAAGCCACGCGGCGTTGGTTTCTGCCATGGCGACCTCCGTGGCCTTCATCGAAGGCATAGGCTCGAATCTGTTTATGGTTTCGTTCTGGCTTGCCCTTGTTGTGATGAGGGATGCGCTGGGGGTGCGGCGTTCATCGGGCCTTCAGGCAAAGGTGCTTAACATGTTGGGACGCAACGTGGAGCAGAAACTTGCGGTTGAATACCATCCGGTCAAGGAAGTAAACGGCCATACACCGCTTGAAGTGGTTGTTGGAGCGCTTCTAGGGGTGTTTATCGCCGCAGCGTATGCCAGTCTCTAGGATCAAGGCCGCGTTTCTTATGCTGGCGACAAGTCTGGGCGCATGCGTTGTAGGGGGTGGCGTGTTTTTGCTGGTCATCACGCTCCTGCCTGATGAAACTGCCGAAGGCTATGCGGTTCTCTGTGTGGACGCCGCTTTGTCTGACCGTGAGATTGGCGAGCGTCTGGTCGCTTCAATCGATAACTATATCTCAATCGACTTTGCATCCGAGTCAACCCAATGGGTATTTCTGAACGATTTTGACACAATCCTCTTTATTTCGCTTGACGAGTATCAGGAGCGACTTGGAGCCTCAGCCCTGCGGCCTGATCCTCGTGATGATGGCTATGCGGCAAGGCTTCATTCATTCTTTGTTCGTAATGGTCAGCGCCTCTTTTTTATCCCCTTTATACGGCCTTCATTGTTGGAAGAACTGGATACAGTCTGGGTGCAGGGAACAAAGAGCGGCCACGCGAAACTGGAAGCTGCCATTGAAAAGGGACTGGACGGCATCCCCTTTTCAATCGAATGGCTGGGTTATGACCGTGAACCGCGCTACTTGTATATTGCTTTTGCTGATGCGGCGTGTATTTTGGCGTTTCTGCTCTGGCGTTTTGCTCTGTGCATTGTCAGGCGGCTCGCGGTTTCCGCGCATAGAAAGCGGATGCCGCAGCGCTTGGTTGTGGCCAGCGCGCTTGTCCTGTTCGCGGTCCCGGTCGCTCTGGCGGTGCGTTCCCTGCCTTTACTCGTGGAACAGCTCAGGCTCTATCATGCGCCGTCAAGCGAGCTTATTGCCAGCCTTATTGACGCCGCTGAGTATGAGGCGCATATTGCGTTTCAGATCTCGTTTACCCTACATCCGTTGGGAAGTAGGGTACTTAATGAAACTCCTTATCTGCGTTATGATATAGGAACGGACGGCTTCATCGCTAGTACGCGGGAACTGTCTATGTCACTTTCGCCGGAAGCTGTGATTTCAACAGAAGGTCTGTTTCCGTTGAAAAAACTTATGGACTTTCTGGCGAATTTCGTAGATTATACAGAGACGGTAAGTTCTAAGAATCTCAGCTTGGGGATACTAAAGACAACCAATGGGTTTTGAGGGAGTTACAAAAACAACTTTCAAAACCCCTAATGAGGTTTTGAGGAGATAGAGGCTTTTGAAGAAAGTGTATTCATTCCCCCGTGGGGGAATTTTGTTTGAAGATAGCAGGGTTACTCCCATCTCCGCATTTCGTAATGGCTCGTGGGGACGGAGCGTTCCAGCATTTTTCAGGAACATCTGGGAGTCTGAACATCCACTTATAAACATTGTTCGTAAGGGACTTAACGTGTTCAAAGCGTCGGCTGTCGCCCAGCGCGATCCGATTTCCCAAACAGAGACCCAGCCGATGCTTAAACCGGCGAGTGGTAGTGGCTATATTGACTCATTCCTGCCCGTGCTGTCGGTGATACCGTTGACGCAGAACAACGGGGCAAAGACAAGACGACTTGTCGAGGTTGGTGACATGGTTCGGGAGGGAATGCTCGTGGGCAAGGGCGAGGAAGCAGGCGCGGCTAATATTCACGCATCGGTTCCGGGTACTGTGGTTCGACTGGTTTCGTGGGAAATGGCCGAAGGCGTTATGAATGAAGGCGTGGTTATACGCTTGGGGGGGACCTTTGAACGCTCCGGCAAACAGGAAGAGGCCCTGCCGTGGGACCACCTTACATCCGCTGAATTGAGAAAACGGGTCAAGGACTGTGGCGTTGTGGAAATGGAAGGTTCTGGCAAACCAGTCGTGGAAACGCTTATTGAGTTTGATAATGGACCAAAACCACTTAGCCTTGTGGTTTCCTGTGTATTTGACGACCCATGGCGCGTGGCTGATTATGTGCTTTGTCAGGAATATCTTGAATCTGTGGTTGAGGGAAGCGCTATTATCAATAAAATGTGTGGGGCTGAGCAAATTATCTACGCGGTTTCGTCGCGTGAGCAAGGGCTGGGAGAGCGGCTCATTGCCGAGGCCGCGAAGTACCATATTCCCTCGTCCATTGTTTCAGTCGGCTATCGGTATCCCCAGGGGAATCATCGGGAACTGGAGCTTGCCCTGCGTATCTATGAAGAACGGGAAAACGTGAAGTTGGGACGCCTGTTCATACAAGGCCCCGCGACTCTGGCCGCAGTCCGGGACGCGGTTGTTTTAGAGAAACCCCTTTTGGAACGCTTTGTTGCGGTGGGCGGTTCAGCGGTCAGGAAACCGCAGGTATTGCGGGCGCGGATTGGGAAGCGTATTCGGGAAGCGTTCGATGAATGTGGTGGTTTTGTCCGTGAACCAAGTCGTATCGCCGAAGGTTCCCCGCTCTCAGGCCGCTGTATCGCCAACCTTGATGAGCCGATTAGCAAAACAACCTATGCCTTGTTCGCGCTTTTACCAAAGCAGGTCGGGGGCAAGGTTACGCGGAGCTGTATTGGCTGTGGAGAGTGTCGGCTCGTGTGTCCGGTCGGGCTTGATCCAGAAGTTTTGTTTAAACGAATTGAGTCGCGGGTACAAGTAGCCCCGTGGGTGTTTGAGTGCCACGGCTGTGGATGCTGTAATGTGGTTTGTCCTTCACGCCTGCCTTTGAGTACGCTTGTTACCAATGCGGCGGTCCTGGAGCGTAAAAAGAATGCTTGATAAACTTGAGAAAGAAACTATCCTGCGGCTAAAACCGCAGATAAACCGCTCCAATCCGAGTGCGCTCCGAATGTGGCTCGTGAGTCTCTGCGCATTTGTTACAATCATGCAGTCTTCACTGAGTGATTCGTTTTCTTCCTTACTAGTAACCTTTGCCGCAGTGAGTGTGGCCGAGCTTGCCGAATTTCTGTTTTACTTCAGGACCGAGAAACAGGCCATGCCTAAAGACGGAAGCGCCATCGCCTCAGCCTTTATCCTTACCCTGCTTCTTCCCAACTACTTGAATCCGCTCTATGTGGCTTTAGGCGTATTCTTCACTATGCTTGTGGTGAAGTACAGTTTTGGTGGTCTTGGGGCGAACTGGCTCAATCCGGCGATTGGCGGCTGGCTCTTTATTCGCTTCTCATGGCCAGCGGCGTTTGAGGAGGCGCTCAACGTTAATCCAGCCAGTCTTGGCACAAACGGCGTGAATAACATAGGTCGCTGGATAAGCGACACGCTTAATACCTCGATTTTTCATGTTTTTGGCGTGGAACTGCCCCAGAACTACATCACGCTGTTTGCATATTCAGGTAGCGGCATCATCATTGACCGCGGCCTCTTTGCCTTTTTGCTGGGAACCATCATCATTGGCGCGTTTCAGGTAAGCCGCATCTGGATTCCAGTGGCCTACCTTTGCTTCTATGCTTTTCTGGTAAAGGTTTCCGGCAACGACCTGTTCCTCGGACTTTTTTCAGGCGGTATCATGGTAACAGCGTTTCTACTTGTGGCGGATTCGGCCACAAGCCCTAAATCCAGAGCTGGTTCGCTCATAGTGGCGATTCTGGCTGCCTGCCTGAGCTGGCTTTTCCGGTATCACGGCGGAGAACCTTATGGCGCTTTCTTTGCCGTGGCCCTGTTGAACGTGCTTGTTCCTGTGATACGTCGTATAGAGTCTCATCTTTTTTATAGGGGAATGTCATGAGCGATAGTAAAACAAAGGATATCACGTTCCTTGCTGTGTGGATTGCTCTCATCGTGCTTCTTGGCGGAACCCTGTGGCTTTTCACCCAAAACTTGCGTTATTCGCGCCTGCTCAGGAGCGTGAATAACGCGCTTGAGAGCGTCGGGGACACGCGGCGACTTGAACACATTCCGTCTCTATCAAAGCATAACTCACTCGGATTCTGGTACTATGAAGAATCGTCTGAGGATCGCGCCTTTGTGTTTTCCATTATGGACGATGGGATACTTCAGCCCTGCTTGGCCTGGGTTTCTCCAGAAGGAAGCGTTATTGAAATCTTTTTTCTGCAACGCAATACGCGTGACGCAACGCGCTTTAGTCAGAGTATCATCAATACTTATGAACAGCGCATTGAGCAAAGCGTTCTGCCGACGCTAAAACAGATGCCAGTGACAGAACCGCTGGAAGTTGAAAATGAGGAGGAACCGTGAAACCTTATCTGCGATACTATTGTCTTATCGAGTCACCGTTTGTTACATTGGCTGGTTTTGGCCTTTTGATCATGGCGTCAAGCCGACTCGCGTTTGCACTCACCACGCTCGGCGCACTTGTGTGGGTGTATGGCCTGTCCATGCTGTTGGCATTTATAACTCAAAAGTTTTTATCGCAAAGGGGGAAAACCATTACCTTTCTGTTCCTCACTAGTTTTATCGCGGGCATCTTTCTGCTCCTACTCTTCCTGGTCAATCCCTTGCTTGCTATGCGAACTCAGTACCTGATTATTCTGATACCAGTTGTTTGCGTTGGATCAAATCTGCCCAAAAGCTTCCAAAAGATGCTACGCACGGAAGTTTGCGTCAGAGCGCTATTTGAAGCCTTTAGTCTGGGTCTGCTTATTGTGGCCTTTGCTCTTGTCCGCGAACCTTTCGGCTACATGACGCTTTCTTTGCCAGGCGGAACCTGGGGCATCATCGAACTGGGGTATGACTGGAATTTCGTCATTCCCATGCAGGTGGTCTCCTCTTCTGCGGGGGCGTTCATATTACTGGGTTATGCAACTGCCCTGTTCCAGAGTATCAGGAAAGCTTACCTCAAGACAAAGGAGCGTCTCTGATGCGCGCATTTTCTCTCATCGTTCTTTCGAGCCTTTCCTTTAATATAATTCTGCAATTTGGTCTGGGACTACGGGACATTCGGACTGGAATGCAACAGAACCATGTAATCTCCTTATTTCAGACGCTCGTACTTTTTGTGTCAGTACTCATACTGTGGACTGTTTTTATGTATCTTCTTATACCTCTGGGCGGCATTGAATACATACTGCTGTTCCCGCTTAGCGCCCTTGCCTGCATCGGCTTTGAGTGGCTTAGGACGCGGTTTTTGGTAGACTTCGCGCCGTTTGCGCCAAAAGCAAACGGCTTCAGTGCTGTTTCAGCGTATAACGGGCTTGTGCTTACAGCACTCTTTCTCACCCTGCACCTTGCTACGTCGATTAGTGAGGCGTTCATTCTATCACTAGGCTTTTCTGCCGGAACACTTGGCGTGTCGCACCTACTCTCTGCGATCCATGAGCGTTCTAGCTTGGAATCAGTGCCTTTGTTCCTACGAAACACCCCGCTTATGCTCATCGCCCTGGGACTCCTGTCTCTAGTCTTTTCTTCCTTGACAGTCATTTTGCTGGAATGGCGTTAACATGAGTATCCGTTTTATGCTAGGCGCCCATGCTCATCTCGCACGCGCCACGCGAGATGAAGAGTTTGAACGCCTGTATAACACTCAGGTAAAACCTTTTGTCGTTACGCTATATAAATACCCCAAGATTCAGGCCAGCCTGCATTATTCAGGGATACTACTGCACCGGATTGAAAAGTCTCACCCTGAGTTCTTTATGTTGCTTGAAGACCTTGTTTCCCGTAAACAGATCGAACTGCTCGGCGGCGGTTTCTATGAGCCAGTCTTGCCCCTGCTCCCCTTACAGGACAAGATTGGACAGATAGAACTATTGACCACCTACCTCCGGCGGCAGTTTGGCAAACGACCACAGGGTTGTGTGCTTCCAGCTCAGGTCTGGGAGCAAAACCTCGTCGGCCCGCTCACCACCTGCGGCATGGCCTATACGTTTCTGGATGAGCAATGGTTTCCGTCGCCAGCCGTTCCCTGCCTCACTGAAGATCAGGGGAAACTCATCACTGTGTTTCCTGTGTCAGACACGCTGAGCCGGGCATTTGCCCAGCAAAATCCCAGACAGGTTCTGAAAAGCCTCCTTGAGACCACATCTGCCGAGCAAGATGCACACGTTATCACCGTATTTCCAGAGCGCTTTTACGCAGAACGTGAAGACATCGCGCCTGAATTCGCGCTCCATGCTTTTTTTGAAGCGCTGTCAGATTTTGCTGCTCATGTTGAGTTCACGATGCCAAGCAAAATCTTCAAAAGCTTTTACACGCTTCCTAAAGTATACTTCCCCAGCTCAACAACCCGCTTTGGCCATCTTCCCCGTCAGTGGCTCATCGACTATCCAGAGGCAAACGGTATCTATGCCAAGATGATGTTTACTCATATTCTCATCAATCAACTGCGGGGCGATAAGGAGCGTAAACACTCGGCGAGGGAAGAGTTGTGGAAAGCTCAAGCCTGCGACGCCTTTTACCCGACCGAAAACGGTGGCATATACCGGTCAGCGGTGAGAAAGGCCGCGTACAAGGCGCTGCTCTCCGCTGAAAAAATCACCCGTGAAAACGGCTTTACCCCTTCGCTTATCAGCTTTGACTTTGATCTGGACGGAGAGCGGGAGGCGCTGTTTCAGGGCGAAGACCTCAATTGCTATATACAGGCCACAGGTGCAAGTGTCTTTGAGCTTGACTACCTGCCCAAGTGCTGGAACTACCTTGACACGTTCTCGCCAGAGCGAGTACCGACACAGCGCTCAATCCGGCGTAATGCCTTTGTTGATCACCTTGCTCCGCCAGAGGCACGTTTCATGCTTTCTGCGGACAGCCGTTTCTGTGGCCATGAACGCTTCGAGCTTGTAGAACTAGACAAGGATCGCAGCCTTACCCGTTTTTACCTGTCGCCGCTTAACGATACGCCGCCATTTGGAAGCATTGCACTTGAAAAGACATATCACCTTGAAAAGAACGTGCTTTGCCTGCGCTATATATTGAGCAATCAGGGAACTGAGTCGGCTTACTTTAACCTTGTCCCAGTAATCGATCTTTCCTTCCCCAGTGATGAGGAAACCATGTTACGGCTTTTTAGATGTTCCGGCGAAGCCAAAAGTATTGCGCCGAATAACGTCGTATTTACGGATACCAACGGTTTCTATTTTCAGGACATCAGAAACGAGGTAACCCTTACCCTACTGTTTGATCGCCGTGTTGACACTGAAATCAAGTCCGTAACAAGTTTTTCCAGTCTTGCCGCTAATGTATATCAGTCAACCTGCATAAGTCCGCTCATACCTGTGTCTTTCGCTGCTGGAGAACGTTTCGAGACCGAGATATGCCTACAAATCGGCCATTCCTAAAGACGAGGCTTTACGGTGTTCATTGTCGAATTACCGTCTGAACACTGTGACACGCTAAGCCTGATCACTATTGTGCGCTAATCCTGATCACCATTGCTTTTTGTCCCGGAGCAGTTGTTCCGCCGCACGCCCAAACCGCTTAAAGAGCAGCAGGTCATACCGTTCTTTTAATTCAAGATACCGGATCTTCAACAGATTGTTTTCTTCGGCTGCGGCTTTGTGTTTCCCTGTCAGCTCTTCTATGACCGACTGCGCTTCGGCCTTCTGCCGCTCAATGTCTCTGATGTATGCCCGGACTTCCGCGTCCAGCGTTTCCAGTACCATAGGGGAATTCTATCATACCCTGATCCCGGCGTACATTCCTTTTACAAAACTTTTTGATACAAAAGCGGTTTATGGGCTTTCCAGAAATCTATCCCCAAAAGCAACATCTTTACTTCCTCCACCGTCAGTTCCTCTGCGGCGATCTCTCCTTCCGGCCAGGGAAACTTGTCTTTCTCAAGCCGCTTCTGGCTTAACCAAAATCCCGTCATGTCCCACCATACCGCTTTCAATAATTTCCTGCTCCGGTTGCAGAACAGAAAAACACTGCCGCTCAAGGGATTTAATTCCATTCCTTCCTGGATGATGGCCGTAAGGCCGTTTACCGCCTTCCTCAAATCCGTGTGTCCCGGCCGGATATAGATCTTTACCCTGCTTAAATCTACCGTCATACCAACCCGCCGGAACGACTAAACACAGCTCCCAAAACTCTTTCCAGCATTTCAGAGGGAAGGTGGATTCGTACATCCCCCTTGTCGATAATGATTTCCGGGTTTCCCTGATCTGACGCCCCCATGGACAGCTCTACAAATCCCTGCCCCTTTTGTTCGCTCTCTTTGGCCCATTTACAGAAGGTGGCTGGATGTATCCCTTTTTCCTTCGCGTAGGCGCTCCGGGCCAAACCGCTCGTCTTCCATACCGCTACATGGTTCTGCCGTTCTTCGTTTGTGTAGGCCTTCATCTTTTCCTCCGATTTTATGCGAATACCGGAAGTTTATTGCAGCGGGCTTACCTTCGCCAGAAGCACTGAAATTGACGGTTACACGCAAAGCCCTTATCCGGGCTAGCAAAACGTCGTAAACAGCCGGAACGTTATACGAAATATTTTTGCCAATTTTTTTGCTAAAAATATTGATAATTATCCCAATATTCTTTAGGTGTTATAATTTTTGTTTCTTTGTATTTTGGAAATGTAAAATCATTCACATTCCCTGTTATTAAAAAATCAGCAGAACAAATATCCGCAAGTTCTAATAGCATATTATCCTTAATATCAGAAATTATGTTCAATTTTATCTCGGGAATAAATTC
>JAIRYV010000005.1 GCA_031267685.1 Treponema sp. | reverse complement strand
TCAGTGAGATGTCTGACACCTTCAGTGATGGTCTCTGACACCTTCAGTGAGATGTCTGACACCCTCAGTGATATGGTCTCTGACACCTTCAGCTAGATGTCTTCAGTGAGATGGTCTCTGACACCTTCAGTGAGATGGTCTCTGACACTTTCAGTGAGATGTCTGACACTTTCAGTGAGATGGTCTCTGACACCTTCGGTGAATCCTCATAATGTTTTATATTTATTTTTGTCAATATTATCTAAAGATATAATCTGTTTCATCTTCATAATATAATGCGATGGTCTCTTTTAGATTTACCACTGCTCATCTATTGTTTTCCCTTGTGAGGCTATATTATTATTGTACCTTTAAATTCCATTTTTCCCCTTCATAAAATAATTCATATTATTTTTCATATACAATATATATATTGCCACCATAATTTGCACCATTAATGATAAGTTTATTTTTGATTTCACTGTTGTTAATATTCATTTGTTCATTCACAATATAGTTTCCACCATAATTCTGTACATTGTTTTCAACTGCAGTATTTCTTGTAATATAAATAAAAGCATTGCTGGCAAAATTTTGTATTTTTAGAATCAACCTGTTTTCAATAAAATCAATATCATATAATCTTAGTTCATAACTGCCTGCAAATATTTTTATTTTTTTTATATTGCGCTTTTTTGTTAATACATTTATTAACATTGTAAAAATGTTTATTCTGGATTGATTTTTTAACTGATTTCTATCTGCCGTTTTTTCTTTTAATGTGTATGTTTCATTTACATTTATTATTTTCCTAACATATTCAATTTCTTTATTTGTTTCTGTTTTATTAACAAAATCAAGCAATCTTTCATACTCATCTATTGCGATGAGGCTTTGTGAGTATTGGGTAGAAAGTATATTTATTAATTTTTCTTTTTCCTGTTCAATTTCTCTATGAGCCATTTTTTATCTCCTTCAAATTTTTTATGGCACGGTTGTAAACAACGCATGGCCAAGCGATTCCTAGATACCGCACGCACATCAGGGCTGAACATGAATGGTACGGCTTAGGGGCTTAGTCCCTGTGTGTGGCACGGCCGTGTATGTCGGACAGTCCTCTTAAACCATGCGGACGAAACACGCGGCGGCGGGAGTAAATCCTGATACACCAGTTTAGTGGCGGATTTGAAACATGACAAGCGGGAAAAGGCTGCTTTGTTAGCGCGTGGGGAACTGGCAGGCAACTGGCTGCCGGAGCGCTCCTTGCAGCCTGAGACAAACAGGGGCTTATGCGGCTTCGCGGACTTGACTAAGCATAGTATCGCTGCTATAGTGAGCTATCTTATTACACACCGATACGGGGTGGTTGAACGCCTGCCCTGCGCGATTCCGCGCAGGCGCGGACTGGATGCCTGAGATTACACCCATTGAACCTGATCCGGATAATACCGGCGAAGGGAAGTCGGCCCACCTGTGGGTTCGCATCAACCTTCCGATCAGTGTAGGAGGCTGCTATGTTTTCTTTATTATGGAAGAAATCTTCCTTCGGCTTCGTCATACTGTTGACGATGTGTCTTTTTGTCGCGCCAGATGTTTTTGCCCGCGCAAGCCAGCAACAAGCTCCAACGCCTGTGCCAGAGCTTGTTGTCTGGACCTACGACTCGTTTAACTCCGAATGGGGACCTGGGCCGGAAATCGGTAGGCGGTTCGAAGAGGCGAGCGGTATCCACGTGCGCTGGGTTGTTCACGGCGATGCAGGCGAAATGCTGGCGCGGCTTCTGCTTGAGGGTGCGGACGCTGACGCGGATGTCGTGCTGGGACTGGATCAGAATATGGCGCCGCGTGTGCTTGAAACCGAATTGCTTGAGGCGTATAAACCCGCAGGCGCGGATAACCTTCTGCCAGAAACCATCTTTGACACAAGGTATCGGATGATCCCTTTTGATTACAGCTACTTTGCCATCATCTATGATTCAGAGCGTATTGTTCAGCCGCCCAATAGTCTTGAAGAGCTTTGTACACCCGCATATACGCGCAGTCTCATACTCATGGACCCGCGCACGTCTTCTCCCGGACTGGGTTTTCTGGCGTGGACTAAGGCGGTCTATGGTTCTGAGTGGAAGGATTACTGGGGCAGGCTTGCGCCGTCGATTCTGACTATCGCGGATGGGTGGAGTTCGGGTTATGGGCTGTTTACCGCTGGAGAAGCGCCGCTGGTCCTGTCATACACTACGAGTCCTGGGTATCACGTTGAGTACGAGGATACTGAGCGTTTCAAGGCCGCACTGTTTGACGCAGGACATCCTATACAGGTTGAGACGGCAAGCCTTGTTGCTGCGGGGAAACATAAGGAAAGCGCCAAAAAATTTCTTGACTTTATGTTGACACCAGCTTTTCAGGAGACCATTCCTCTTGGTAACTGGATGTATCCAGTTATCGACATTTCTCTGCCGGATTCATTCCGCGTTAGCCCCAAAAGCGATACTCCGCTGTGGCCTGAAGCGCCAAGTGAGGCGGAGCTTTCCGAATGGGCTGCGTTGATGGCCGAGCGTCTTGGACGCTAAATCCACGCCACTAGTGTGCGCCCTCGGTTTGCTGCCCCTGGGCGCGACTATGGTGTTTTTCATTCTGCCATACAGTGCGGCGCTTATGGGCGGCGGCGGAAGGGTGCTGTGGGAAAATGCTTCTATCTTTAAGGTGGCCTTGTTCACGGTACAGCAGGCAGTGCTGAGTACCATCTTGGCTCTGGCGCTGGGACTTCCTGGTGCATGGCTTGTGTCCCGCGAGTCCCGCGCTTCAGTCTTCTTGCGAAGCGTTACGGCAATCCCTTTTGCCATGCCTTCGATTCTGGTAGTGCTGGGTTTTGTGCTATTTTTTGGCAATTCTGGCTGGGTTAATCGCTTTTTTATGGCAATAAGTGGGGAAAAAGAGGGGCCGCTGCGTATTCTTTACCGTCCCGAAGCCATTATTCTGGCGCATGGGTTCTATAACTTTCCATTGATCATACGTCTTGTGGGAGACGGCCTCAATCGTGCGCGTAAAGCCTATGGGCCAGCAGCGGCAAGTCTTGGAGCGTCTCCCTTTATCAGCAGCCTGACTGTGCTTCTACCGTTGGCTCTGCCGTCGCTTATGGCAGCGTTACTTCTCGTGTTTCTTTACAGCTTCACCAGTTTTGCAGTGGTACTGGTTCTGGGCGGAGGTCCTGCGGCCACAACGCTGGCTGTGGAGATATACCGTTATGCGCGTCTGTCATTGGATATGCAAAGTGCGGGCGCGCTGGCTGGGGTTGAAACGCTTATCGCACTGACGGTTTTTGCCGCGTATCTTTTTTTCGAGCGAAAGACACGGGGACTTGTTTCAGATATACGAGACCGGAGTGTAGAGCCGGGTAAACAGCGTCGTTCCCTGCTCATGGACGCATTTCTTGTTCTGTACGGCCTGTTTATGGCGGCGCTGGCGCTTGGCCCGCTTGTTTCGGTACTCGTGGAATCGCTGCTGTATAAGCCGTCAAGGGCTGCGTTTCCGGTCATAAGTCTGCGCTGGTGGCGCGCTCTGGGGGAACAGAGTGTTCCGGCGCTTGGTCGCTCTTTGTTTCTGGCGTTTTCCTCAGCTACTGTGGCTTGCGTTCTGGGGGCACTTGCCGCTGGCGCGGCGAAACTAGCAGACCTGCGCAAAACCGGACACTCGGCAATGCCTGCGCTGATACGCCTGTTTGTAAGTGCGCCACTGGTTTCTTCCGGCGTAGTGCTGGGACTTGGCTACCTGATCCTGTATGGCCGTGAGCAGTCCCGCTCGTTCTGGGCTGTCGTTATGATTCATGCGGTAACGGGACTGCCGTTTGCCTTTAACGCGATTTCAGAGGGCTTACGCTCTCTGCCGCCGAGTACCTTATATGCTGCTGAGGTGTCTGGGGCAAGCCCACTCAAGGCGCTTCTCACCGTGGCGATCCCACTTTCCGGGCGACGTTTGCGTTCAGCTTGGGGCTTTTCAGCAGCGATCAGTCTGGGGGAACTTAATGCCCTGCTGATACTGGGCATTGACTATGAGACATTGCCGCTTCTCATCTATCGCGCTACCGGCGCGTACCGTTATGGAACAGCCTGCGCTGCTGGTGTCCTACTTATGGCGAGTTGCGCCATAGCTATGGTTTTATCTGAAGTCACTTTTCTAAACAAGGCTTCTCAACATAAGCAACATAAGGTATAATACAATGTATGAAAGAACCTCTTACTTCAGATAATTCTGGACAGATTCAGAATGTTGTTTTTGGTGTGATTCTCATCTTACTGTTTATACTTGTATGCCAGCTCTTGTCGCCGTTCTTCACGGTTTTGCTCTGGTCTTGTATGTTCTATGTGATACTCAGCCCCTTGTACCGTAAAATTGTTAAGAACCTTGATTTCACCAAACGCGGGGATGCGATAATCAGGCAGGTTCTGGCAGCGGGCTTTGCCATCGGGAGTGTGATCCTCATTCTGGTTCCTCTAACGTTTGTAGGTTCTCAGTTTTTTAGGCAAATCGTGGAGCTTATCAGGCTTATTCGGGACACGTTTACCTCGAATCCTGACATGTTGACTGATATATTCGCCCATGCTTCTGAGCTTATCGAAGACCTGTCCGCGGGCCAGATTATCATCAACCCCATCAGCATACAGCGACAAATCATCACCATGTTAAGTTCGAGTCTCCAGAATCTGCTTCAGTTAAGCAGCAACATAGCGATGAACATCGGGAACTTTCTGTTCAGCCTTGTGCTTATGGTATTCAGCCTTTTCTTTTTCTATATGGACGGCGCGTATCTTTCGGGGCTTCTGCTCCGCGCCATACCCATACGCAAGGAATACCTCACGGCGCTGGTGCAGAAGTTCAGCGACATCACCCGCAATCTTGTTCTTGGTTACATCATGGTGGCGCTGGTGCAGGCTGTCATGGGATTCATCGTCTTCACGATCTTCCAGGTGAAAGGCGCACTGGTTTTCGCGGTACTCACCTTTGTTTGTGTGTTTATTCCTATGGTTGGTGGCAGCCTTGTGTGGTTTCCTCTGGGGCTTCTCCGCATTATCAACGGCGACATTCTGGGCGGCGTGATATTCTGGATTGTGTCAGGTTTTTTCATCTCTTTACTCGACAACTTTGTGCGCCCCATGTTTCTGCAAGACCGTATCCAATTACACCCGCTTATCATATTTTTCTCGATTCTGGGTGGCCTTTCAGTCTTCGGGGCCAATGGGCTTATACTGGGACCGATGCTGGTCATCCTTTTCCTCACGGTATTGGATTTATTTCTGACAGAGCATAAGATGGCGGATAAGGATACTATGGGTATTAAAAATGTTGCTGAAGGAGACATACAATGAATGCAATTATTACCGTTGTGGGAAGCGATAAGGTTGGTATCATCGCCAAAGTTAGCGCATTTCTCGCGGCTAGGAACATCAATATAGAAGATATTAGCCAAACCATTCTGGGTGACAGCTTTGTTATGATGATGAAGGTTGCCATCACTGAGGATGGCCAGAACCTGCAAATAGTGAAGAACGACCTTTCAAAGCTGGGTGAGGAGCTGCAAGTCTCCATCAGCCTCATGCACGAACAGGTTTTTAGCGCCATGCACAGGATATAGGCAAGTGTCATGCTATTTACCCCATTGGAAATCAAAGAAACAGTGGATATGTTTCTGCGCTACAAGCTGGACATCCGCGCCATCACCCTGGGCATTTCGCTTCTGGATTGCGCGTCCCAGTCTGGCGCTGAGACCCGCAGGCGAATGCGGGAAAAACTGCTGCGCGTGGCCGACGGGCTGGTGAAAACCGGTCGGGAAATCGAGACCGAATACGGCATCCCGATCATCAACAAGCGTATCGCGGTTACGCCTATTGCTTTGGTCGCCATGTCCTCTGACGAGGACAATTACACGCCCTACGCCCAAACCCTAGACCAGGTGGCGCAAGAATTGGGCGTTGACTTTGTAGGCGGCTTTTCCGCTTTGGTACAGAAGGGCTTTAGTTCCGGCGACGAAAAGCTCATCGCCTCAATCCCCGAAGCACTTTCTGTTACTGGACGAGTGTGCGCCTCAGTAAACGTGGCAAGCACTCGAAGCGGCATCAACATGAATGCGGTGCGCCGCATGGGTGAAATCGTGAAGCAGACCGCACTGAAAACCGCAAACCGCGACGGCATCGGGTGCGCGAAGCTGGTCGTGTTCTGCAACGCGCCCGAAGACAACCCTTTCATGGCCGGCGCTTTTCACGGAACTGGCGAGGGAGAAAGCTGTCTCAATGTGGGTGTTTCCGGCCCTGGCGTGGTGAAGGCGGCGCTTGAAGCGTACCGAGGCGCCAGCTTTGACGAGCTTGCCGATGTAATCAAGAAAACCGCGTTCAAGATTACACGCATGGGGCAGCTTGTGGGCATGGAAGCGGCACAACGTTTAGGCGTTCCCTTTGGTATACTCGACCTTTCCCTTGCGCCCACGCCAGAAGTGGGTGATTCGGTTGCCCGTATTCTCGAAGAAATGGGCCTTGAAAGCGCTGGTACGCACGGAACCACAGCAGCCCTTGCCATGCTCACCGACATGGTTAAAAAAGGCGGCGTGATGGCCTCAACCCATGTAGGCGGTTTTTCCGGCGCTTTTATTCCAGTGTCTGAGGACGAAGGCATGGTAGCGGCGGTACGTAATGGCGCGCTCAGTCTTGATAAACTGGAAGCCCTAACTTGCGTATGCTCAGTTGGCCTTGACATGATAGCCCTGCCAGGAGACACCAGTGCCTCCACCATAGCTGCCATCATTGCCGACGAAATGGCCATTGGCATGGTGAACAACAAGACCACTGCAGCGCGTCTGATTCCGGTTCCGGGAAAGAGAGCTGGCGACTGGGCTGAGTTCGGCGGCCTTCTCGGTGGCGCACCGATCATGGCGGTGAACCCAGCCAGGAGCGATGCTTTCATAGCCCGCGGGGGCCGTATTCCTGCCCCTATCCACAGCTTCCGCAACTGAGCGCTTCAAAAGGCTTGACACGTTCTGAATGAGCTGGTATACTTATACTATGAATCAAGAAGCCCATTATGATGCTGCGTTAAGCTTTGTCAAGGGGTCAGTTCTATATTCCCCACTACATTAAAAATAGCCTGATTTTTACGCCATTGATCTTTAGTAAAAATGCAACAAATCTGGAACTTGTTATGAACGCCGTTCTCGGCTTTGAGTAAATGCCTCTTCCCTTACCCACAAGCGCACCCACCGAAAGGCGGGTTTTGCGCTTGGGTTTCATAGTCTGAAGAAGTAGTGATCAGGCTTATGACCGGCAAGAAAAAATGAGAGAATTTTTGGCAAACTACTTGACAAATCGCACGCAAAGATGTAGAATGATCTCATGAGCTATGAAGAATGTCGTAAGGCCACTTATAGTTTGATTCCTCAGAAGGGCTGGCTGGCAGCAAAATTTTTTAAAGAATTTTGGGAAAACTACTTGACAAGTCTTTGCGTTCTTAGTAGGATAGTCACGATGAACCGAGAAAGACGCCGTAAGGCCGCTTACAGTCTAATTCCTCAAAAAGTGCAGTACAACGTACTGCTTGTGCATAATAATCCCCCCCCCCCCCCCTGTATCGCTAAAAGTTTCATTTTCGTTCTATTATTATACATTTGGTTTCCTCATAGATTGGTTAAACAGCTTGTGTTGTCTTGTTTTCAAGATACGTTTACAGGCGTTTTGTATGATCATTGGCATGGTATCAGCGTATACAGGGGCCGCCATAGGAGAGGTGTGCCTTTTAGATGAAGAAGTTACGGCGCCAGCATAAGGCGTTTGGAGCGTTAGGTTTCTTGATGATCTGAAGATATGTTCGACGATGTTTCGTCTCGCGTCATAGATTCAGTGGTTATGGGTAGGGAACAGATGGCTGAGGCTGTTTGAATACGCTTTGGTCTCTGGACGGGGAAGCTTTGCTCCCACGGTCGAAGTGAGCACGTCTTTGATCATCCCAGGGATCGGGTGTGATTGGCTCACCGATTGGAGGAGAGCTTGTCGAAGCAGTCAGAATGAGCTTTCTTATGGAAGAAACGAGCATGGGTAAGTTATTTACTTTCGCAAAACTAGAAATTTGTTCCACACAAGTAGTTTTCTGCTCCCATACCAGTAACATCTGCTCCAAACTTCTAGAAGTTTGCTCTGAATTTTTAGAAGTTTAGAGCAAACTTCTAAAAAGTTGCTCTGAATTTCTAGAAGTTTACTCTGAATTTTTAGAAGTTTACTCCAAATTTCTAAAAAGTTACTCTGAATTTTTAGAAGTTTACTCCAAATTTCTAGAAGTTTACTCATCAGAAATATTTGCCAGCAGCGTACAATCGATTGCCAGCTTCACATACTCATTTGACTGTTCGCAAATATACTAATTTACGCTCATCACGGGAAATGCCCGATAACGCAAAACGGACGCTATTCCATCTGGTGAATGATATTCGGGAAACTGGCCCGGTACGTCCTGAATACCCGAACTACAGCAAGCTGGGTAAAGACTTGTACCATTGTCATCTTGCCTATAGCTGGGTCGCCGTCTGGCGCAATGAGAACGACTCTTATGTCATGGAGGTCGAATATGTTGGCAGTCGTGAAAAAGCCCCCTATTGAGTTTACCGTGCAGGGAGATATTCCAGATAAATATCTTAAACTTCTGGAAAAAGATTTTGGCCCTGCCCTGTATGTTTTTGAGGATGGAGAAACTATACCCGTAACAGAAATGGACTGGTATAAGGAAATGAAGGAAAAAGAAACGCCCGGAGACACCCTCCGTTTTTATCGGACACTGCACAAGATGACGCAAGATGTGCTTGCGGCCCGGATCGGTGTAACCAGACAAAAAATCTCTAATATGGAGCATAACGCAAAGCCCATAAGCCGTAAAACCGCTTATCAACTGTCTGAAGTATTTGGGATAAATCCGGGACGGTTTGTTTAATGATGCTAGGGCGTGTTCACACAGGGGAACTATGCTATTTGTATTTCTTTGTGTTGTGTGAACACGTCCTAGCATGGTAAATTGTTTACTTTTGCAAAACTAGGAATTTGTTCCACACAAGTAGTGATACCATACCAGTAAAATCTGTTCCAAACTTCTAGAAGTTTACTCATCAGAAATATTTGCCAGCAGCGTACAATCAATTGTCAGCTTCTCATACTCATTTGACTGTTCGCAAACATACCAATTTATGCTCATCAAAGGTAATCCTCGATGAATTATTATCTTTATCAATATGCTAAAGGAGCTTCTCTATGGTTCCCACAAAAGACAGTGAGCTTCGCTCATGGGCTGATAGCTTTATCACCCAGTGCGATACAAACAAGACCGCTTGGGGTATTCCAGCTGATGCGGTAACCGGGTCACGCACGCTCTGTGACACATATATGAGCGCACTCGACATTGCTTTGGCACCAGATAGCCGCTGCAAAGCAGCTACCACCGCCAAAAACGAGGC
>JAIRYV010000084.1 GCA_031267685.1 Treponema sp. | reverse complement strand
CGAGTATATCGATAACAATCCGGTGAAAGCGCGCTTGGTAGCGGATGCGAAAGACTGGGAGTTCGGCGGACTGTTTCATAAGTTACGGAGGATAATTGGGCTTGTTGATCTCCCATTGGTGGGCGCATTATTTTTCCCGGCAAGTGTGGGTGTATCCTGACCACTGCCACGACATGATGCGACATGATGACAGCTAACGGTGTCCAGCTAACGGTGTCAGACACTATGCGTGCGGCAAGTGTTAGCACCTTGCCAGCCACGACATGATGACAGCTAACGGTGTCAGACACTATGCGTGTTCTCAAGCTTCCCTCTGCTGAACATCAATAGGCTATATCCCATCTGCTTAATTGTGCGTACAGGGAATATAAAGCGGCACAACAGCAAAAGATGGGTGCAAAACCTGTTGACGGAAAGATAAGGATAGCTTAGTATGCAATCTCGTACCCATGCAGTGTGGGGAATCAATGTCCAAGCCCAGACTTAGGTATGGGTTACTGATGGAGGAGTATTGTATGAAACGATGGAGTATGGTGGCTCTCTGTGTCCTGATTATTCAGGGGGTGAACCTTGCGGCGGGCGGCGGAAAGCAGACCAACCCTGATGACTATGTTCTTAAAGTGGGGATAGGCATTACCGCCGGCCTCTGTACGGCCCCCTTCTTTATCGCGGGCGAAAAGGGCTTTTACGCAGAAGAGGGCCTGAAGTACGAGGAGATCAAGATCGACGTGAATCAGACCCACCAACTTCTCACAACCGGGCAGATTGATATAAGCAATTTCCTTCTTGCCGGGATGATTCAGCCTCTGGCCAACGGACTGGACGTTAAAATCCCACTGGGGCTGCATACCGGATGCATCAAGGTACTGGCTGATCCTGACTCCGCTATCAGGACCGTCGCAGACCTGCGGGGCAAGCGGATTGGGATCAGCGGACTGGGCGCTCCCCCGGCGCTCATCGCCCAACGGTATCTGGCACGGGAGGGAATCAATGTAGGGCCTGACGGTGGCGAGGTGGAATGGCTCACCTTCACCCAGAGCGATCTTCCTCTGGCGCTGGAACGCAAACAGGTGGACGCAATTGCCCTCAATGATCCCGCCGCGTGGATAGTAGAGCGGGAAGGAAAAGGCCGGGTAATCATTGATACCACAACCGACGAGTATCTCAAAGACGAGATTTGCTGCGTGGTAGAAGCCTCAAACCGAGTATACGAACAGCATCCCGAAGCCTTGGCAAAAGCGGTACGTGCGCTTCAGAAGGCGGTCCGCTATGTGCAGGAAAACCCCGAAGAAACCGCCCGGCTGATGGCGGAAAAAAACTACGTCGCCGGAGATCCTGAAGTGAACGCTCAGGTTCTCAAGTCCTATACCTACCGCGCCTCAGTAAGCGGCGCGAGGGAGGCGATTCTGCGGAATTCCTACGACCTTCAGCGGATCGGCGTGGTGGATCAATCGGTTGACGTGGAGGCTGTAAGCAGCCGCGTCTTCGCCCCCCTGCCGGGTGTTCCTGATTCCCTGTAAACGGAGGCTGTCATGCCATTGACCATTGCGCAGAACGCCGCTGAACTCATCGGGAATACTCCGGTTCTCAAGCTGAACCGCATGACCCCTCCGGACGGCGCCGAAGTGTATGTCAAACTGGAAAGTTTTAATATCGGGGGCAGCGTCAAAGACCGGATAGCCCTCAATATGATTAACGCGGCTGAGGCTGAGGGGAAAATTAAACCTGGCGACACCCTTATCGAAGTAACCAGTGGGAATACCGGCATTGGCCTTGCCCTGGTAGCCGCGGTCAAGGGATATCGCCTCATCATTGTCATGGGAGATAACGTCAGCGTGGAACGCTGCCAACTGGCCCGTGCCTATGGCGCGGAGGTCATTATTGTTTCTAGCAAAGGGGGAATAAAAAATTCGTTCGATAAGGCGGCGGAACTGGTCGCCCGGTACGGGTATTTTGAGATCAAGCAGTTTGAAAACCCCCACAACCCCGAAACTCATGCGCTAACCACGGGACCCGAAATTGTGGAAGCCTTTGGCGGCGCGGTTCCCGATGCGTTTGTAGCAGGCGTCGGTACCGGAGGAACCATCACTGGTGCAGGGGGCTACTTGAAAAAGCTCCGCCCGGACATTCAGATTTTCGCCGTGGAGCCGGACGCTTCCCCAGTGTTAAGCGGCGGACACCCAGGGCCCCACGTCATTCAGGGCATAGGGGCGGGCATTGTTCCAAAAGTTCTGGATACGGGTATCTACGATGAAATCATCCGCATTACCAATGATGAAGCCGTGAACACCGCCCGGAATCTGGCGACTCAAGAAGGACTACTGTTAGGCTATTCCTCCGCGGCGGCGGTTCTCGGCGCTATACGGGTGGCGGAACGTCTAGGCGCGGGTAAAACTGTGCTGGCTATCGCTCCTGACACAGGGGAACGGTATCTGTCCACACCCCTGTACCGTTTCGACTAAAGGGCGGCTTGATGGAACTAACTAATATGAACATTACACCGCTGGGACAGGAAGGAGAGAAACGCCTTGTTTTCAATGCTGAAGTCCCTGAACTTCAGGTTAAAGACTAAAATTTTAGGCGCTATGTCCAAAAGTTGAGTCGCCAGTCTAAAGACTTGGAACTCAAGTCTAAAGACTGGCGGCTCAAGTCTAAAGACTTGGAACTCAAGTCTTTAGACTGGCGGCTCAAGTCTTTAGACTTGGAACTCAAGTCTAAAGACTGGCGGCTCAAGTCTTTAGACTTGGGAGGGAACAGAACTCAAAGAAACCTATGAGGATTAAACTATGAAGATTACTGAAATTTTAAAGATGCGGATGGGTTTTTCCTTTGAGGTATTTCCACCCAAAAACGAGCAACCTATGGAACCGTTGTTTGAAACCTTAGCAAAGCTCTATGACTTTAAGCCAGACTTCATAAGCTGTACCTACGGAGCGGGTGGAACCAACAAGGGGCGTAGCCTCGAAATCTGCAAGGCGGTGAAACAGAGCGGACATGAGGTAGTGGTGCATTTTACCTGCATCGGGAACACCCGTGCAGACGTGAAGGCGTTTGTCGCCGAGTACATCGCGCTGGGTATCGAGAACTTCCTCATGCTACGCGGCGACTTTCCGGTAGGCTGGAACGGTACGCATGGCGACTTTGCTCATGCAGACGAACTCACGGCGTTCATCTGCGGTGAGTTTCCTGACCTGCATATAGGTGTGGCAGGCTATCCTGAAAAGCATATCGACGCGCTCTCGTTTGACGAGGATATCGCCCATCTACGAAGCAAACAGAACAACGGAGCGCAGTTCATTATGTTACAACTTTGCCACGACATTGTGGCTTATCAACGCTATGTGGAGCGGGTGCGCCGCGCTGGTATCCACATCCCAATTATTGTCGGGCTGATGCCTGTACTAGCGCGAGACCCCATCATCCGTATGACCGTCAGTAACGGCTGTTCGATACCGGCTGAACTCGCCAACATTCTGGGTAAGTACCCAGACGACGCGGACAGCTTCCAGAAAGCTGGCATGGAATACACCGTCAAACAGATTCATCGCTACATCGCGGCAGGCATTGATGGCTTGCATATCTTTACGATTAACAAGTGGCGGAACATCAGTAAAATCTTGAAAACTTCCGGTATCAGGATTACGAATTAAATCATAAGGAGATGATAATATGAAGTCAGATATTGAAATCGCGCAGGGAACTACGCTTATGCCCATTGCTAAGATTGCAGCAATCGCAGGTATCGAGGAGCATTACCTTGAGTTGTATGGTAACTATAAGGCTAAGGTTGATTATAAGTACCTGCGGGACAACGACGCTAAGACAGATGGGAAGCTAGTGCTGGTTACGGCGATTACGCCGACTCCAGCGGGTGAAGGGAAGACTACGACTACGGTTGGCTTGGCTGACGGGCTTCGGAAGCTTGGTAAAAACGCCATTGTCGCTCTGCGAGAACCGTCGCTGGGGCCGGTGTTTGGCGTGAAAGGGGGGGCAGCAGGTGGCGGCTATGCCCAAGTAGTGCCGATGGAGGATATAAATCTCCACTTTACCGGTGATATGCACGCCATTGGCGCGGCAAATAACCTGCTTGCCGCTCTCATCGACAACCACATCTATCAAGGAAATGCCCTCGGCATTGATCCTCGTCGCATCACCTTGCATCGCTGCGTGGATATGAATGATCGCCAGCTTCGCTTCATTGTGAACGGACTGCGCGGCAAAACCAACGGCGCTCCCCGCGAGGATTCTTACGACATCACTGTTGCCAGCGAGGTCATGGCGATACTCTGTTTGGCATCTGACATTGATGACCTTAAGCAGCGACTTTCTTCTATAGTATTGGGTTATACTTACCGTGGTGAGCCGGTTCGTGCCGCCCAGCTTAACGCAGCTGGCGCTATGGCGGCGCTGCTTAAAGACGCACTCAAGCCTAATCTCGTACAGACACTGGAACACACGCCGGCGTTTGTGCATGGCGGTCCGTTTGCCAACATCGCACACGGCTGTAACTCGGTGATGGCAACACGGCTGGCGCTCAAGATCGGGGATTATGTTGTAACGGAAGCTGGGTTTGGTGCTGACCTTGGGGCGGAAAAGTTTCTTGACATCAAGTGCCGTATGGCAGGACTAAAGCCAGCGGCGGTGGTGATTGTGGCGACGGCACGGGCGCTCAAACACCATGGCGGTGCAAAGAAGACCGGCTTGACAATGGAAAACCTCACGGCGTTGGAAAAAGGGCTGCCGAATCTCTTGCAACATGTCAAAAACATCACGCAGGTTTATGGACTGCCGGCGGTGGTTGCCATTAACCGCTTTCCGCAGGACAGCGACGCTGAACTTGCCCTTATTGAACAGAAGTGCCAGACACTCGGCGTGAACGTGGCGTTGAGCGAGGTCTGGGCTAAAGGGGGCGAGGGCGGCATGGCACTGGCGCAAGAGGTGGCGCAGCTCTGCGAACAGCCGTCCAAGTTCCAGTATAGCTATGAGCTATCCGCATCTATTGTCGAAAAGATTGAAGCCATTGCTCGAAAGATTTACCACGCCGACGCGGTAAGCATACTGCCTGCGGCAAAGAAGCAGATTCACGATCTTGAGAAGCTAGGTTTCGGCGCTCTGCCGGTTTGCATGGCGAAAACGCAATACAGCTTTTCCGACAATGAAAAGCTGCTGGGGGCGCCGAGTGGCTTTACGCTCACGGTGAAGGAAGCAAAGGTTTCGGCGGGCGCGGGTTTCATTGTAGCCCTCACCGGCGACATTATGACCATGCCCGGACTGCCGCCTGTTCCGGCGGCTGAGAAAATCGACATTGACAGTACAGGGAAGATTTCGGGACTGTTCTGAGCCGGACGTACCAATATGAGCGATGGGGATCGCACTGGGTCTTGACAACAAAATTGAAGTTTGATAAAATGGTATGTAGGATTAACGCAATGTCGATGAAGCGCTTAAAGAGGCATCTCTATGTCTTAACCGGCAAAGAGCGATTATTGTATATATAAGGAGAGCTTGCTTATGAAAGATTGGTGTCTTGAAGTTTGGGGAGACTATGCTTGTTTTTCTCGGCCTGAAATGAAGGTGGAGCGGGTAAGCTATGACGTGATGACGCCATCGGCGGCGAGGGCGATTTTTGATGCCATTTTATGGAAGCCGTCGATATCTTGGCATATAAACAAGATCGAGGTACTGAAACCCCTTAAATGGATGAGTCTCCGGCGTAACGAGGTAGGGAAGATTGTGATCTCTCCGAGTCAGGCACAGTTGGATGGAAAGGACGGCAAGCCGATGGGTATCAACATTGAGGATGCCCGGCAACAACGCGCTGGACTTTTTCTGCGTGATGTGTGCTATCGCATTCATGGGTGGTTTGAGTTTATTCCGCCTGAAAAACGGAAGCCCCATTACAATCGCTATAAAGAAGTGTGGGCGGACAGCGGAGAAGCGAATGAATTTATCCGCGCTGATGACAGCGAAGCAAAGTACGCGGCAATGTTTGAGCGGCGGGCTCGGAAGGGGCAGTGTTTTCACCGTCCGTACCTAGGCTGTCGGGAGTTTGCCTGCTATTTCAAGCTGATTGAGGAACCGACACCTGTGCAAACGATTAACGTAAGCGACGACCTTGGTTGGATGCTGTATGACATGAACTACGATGATCTTGCCAATATCAGGCCGGAGTTTTTTCGGGCGCGGCTTGAAAATGGCGTGGTGAATACGGACCGGCGCGTTGTGGAGGTGCGATCGTGATGGCGATGTTGTTTTTTGTGGAGGCGTGTTATGATTTTACAGGCGCTTAAAGACTATTATGACCGCAAGGCCGCTGACAGCAAGAGTGGGATCGCGCCGGAGGGCTGGGAATGGAAGGAAATTCCGTTTGTCGTAGTTCTTAATGAAAACGGAGATTTTCTGGAGATTGAAGATTATCGGGAAGGAGAGGGTAAGAAGAAACGGGGGAGAATGTTTCTTGTTCCGCAGGGGGTTAAGAGATCATCGGGTATAGCCGCGAATTTACTGTGTGATACTGCCGCTTATGTGTTTGGGATTGAGGATGTCAAAAAACCTGATGCAGCAGAAAAAAAGCAAAAAAAACCGTCGAAACAACAGGCGTTTATTCAGCGTCTCGACGAGTTACAGGATAGTGCTAAAAAAATTGCGATAGTACGTTTTTTATCCAATATTGATATTTCACGTCTGGAGCAAACGCCACACTGGAAAGATATATGTGAAATGAATCCCAATATCAGTTTTCGTTTTGATGGCGAACATAAACTCTATTGTGAAACTGATGAAGTTAAAAAGGCTCTCAAGACGAAGACCTCTTTCAAAAGAGCAGACGGTCTCTGTCTGATAACCGGTCAACCGGATGAGATTAGTACCCTGCATCGTGTCATTAAGGGGG
The DNA here is from genome assembly GCA_031267685.1 of Treponema sp. Lineage (GTDB taxonomy): Bacteria > Spirochaetota > Spirochaetia > Treponematales > Breznakiellaceae > JAIRMT01. The sequence goes on along the minus strand of JAIRYV010000084.1, from coordinate 5,703 downwards.
TATGGGGCGCGCAGCCTGGTGGGGCAAACATAGTTTCGTTTCAAAGAAATAGCGGTTATGATTCCTATGGAAAAATCCAAGGGTATAACGCCCCTGTTGGCGAATCCGCAATGTTTGCCTATACGACTGCTCTTAATACCTTATTAGACAAAAATTCAACCCAGCGTATGCAGGTTGGTGATGCCTCCACGGTGTTCTGGTCTGAAAAACAAACGCAGTTTGAGGAAAATTTCCCCGGGTTTTTCTCCGAGCCTCCCAAAGATGATCCTGACGCGAACATCCGTTGCGTCAATAACCTGTTTGAATCTTCCAAAACTGGCGCGTATATTGAAGAGGAAAATTTCCCCGGGTTTTTCTCCGAGCCTCCCAAAGATGATCCTGATGCAAACACCCGTTACGTCAGTGACCTGTTTGAATCTCCCAAAACTGGCGCGTATATCGAAGATGAGAATGATACCAAGTTTTTTGTGCTTGGGCTTTCTCCTAACGCGGGACGGATATCCGTCCGTTTCTGGCAGCGCGGCACGGTTGCTGAATTTGCCCAAAAGATTCGTCAGCATTTTGTGGACATTGAAATCGTTAAACCCGAATATGAGCCGGTTTATTATTCCCTGTGGCGGCTTCTGGTAAACACGGCGGTTCAGGATAAAAGCGAAAACATTCCGCCGAATATCGCGGGTGATTTTATGCGCTCGATTCTGAACAACACGCCTTATCCGGCGACCTTGCTGCAAGCGGTATTGCGCCGTATCAGAAGCGACACTGAAGGGCGGGTAAAGCCGCCGCGGGCCGCGCTTATTAAGGCGTATCTCAACAGGCGCATACGCGCCCAAGCATTAAATGAAAAGGAGTTAACAGTGGGTCTTGATAAAGAACAAACCTCGCAAGCCTACCATTTTGGGCGGCTTTTTGCGGTGTTAGAAAAGATTCAGGAAGAAGCGAATCCTGGTCTTAACGCTACCATTCGGGAACGCTACTATGGCGCTGCCTGTAGTTCGCCAGTAACGGTGTTCCCGACATTGATGCGGCTCAAAAATCACCACCTTGCCAAATTTGAAAACAAGGGGCGGGTGGTTAACTTTGAGCGTCTCATCGGTGAAATCGTGGGGAATTTCGATGATTTTCCCGCCCATCTTGATTTGTATGAGCAGGGAAAATTCGCGGTGGGGTATTATCATCAGCGGCAGGATTTTTTTACCAAAAAGGAAGGGAAAGATTCCGCGCCAGATGGTGAAGAAGTGAAAGAGAATGCCACATAGGCTTCTTTGCTCTAATAAAAGGAGGATGTTATGGAATTAAGTAAAAGGTATGATTTTATCTACCTTGTTGATGTCAAAGATGGGAACCCCAACGGGGACCCTGACGCGGGTAATTTACCCCGCATTGACGCGGAGACCGGTAATGGTCTTATAACCGACGTGTGCCTGAAACGGAAGGTGCGTAACTATGTGGGGCTGACTAAAGGCGAAAATCCGCCCTACGAGATTTACGTCAAGGAAAAGGCCGTTCTCAACAAGCAGCACGAGCGTGCGTATCAGGCGCTGAATATCAATTTATCCGGCGACGATGGCAAACGAAAAGGTGGGGATAATGTCGATAAACTCCGCCAATGGATGTGTAACAACTTTTTCGATGTACGCACATTCGGAGCTGTGATGACAACTAAGGTGAATTGTGGTCAGGTGCGCGGCCCGATTCAGTTCACCTTTGCTCGTTCTGTTGATCCGGTTGTTGCTTCGGAGCATAGCATTACCCGCATGGCGGTAACAACACTGAAGGAAGCGGAAGACCAAAAAGGCGATAATCGCACTATGGGACGAAAGTTTACGATCCCTTACGGGCTTTATCGCGCGTATGGTTTTATATCCGCGCCGCTTGCCGTTCAAACTAGTTTTTCCAGCGAAGACCTCGATTTATTCTGGGAAAGTCTGCAAAATATGTTTGAGCATGACCGCTCCGCTGCGCGAGGGTTTATGAGCGCCCAGCGGCTTGTTATTTTTGAGCATAGTTCGCCGATGGGGAATAAGCCCGCTCAGGAATTATTTGCTCGCGTTACTGTTGAGCGCAATAAACGGCGCGCCGGTCCCGCTCGCGATTTCTCAGATTACACGGTTACACTTGATGGGAAAGAATTAAGTGGATTCAGGACGCTTGTTTCTGTTTGATGTGATTCGTATTACCCGATTTTTGTTATGACGGAAATCGGGTAATATCTTATTAAGGAATGAAAGTGTGTGTTTTTACGAAACGTCTATAAACATAACAATGGAGCGATGGCTCGAAATACTCAACGATGAAAGTCTCTGTAACGAAAAAACGTTAAAAATATTGCGTCACGTATTTAAATCGGATAATTATAAAGCGTATGCCAGTGAAATTGTGCCTGAATTAGGCTACTCGCATCATGCTCCTTTGAACACTATTATTTTTCGTTTTGCGAAACGCATATTAGAGAAATATCCCGATATTGATCCGCCGATAAACGATGAAGGCACAATAAGATATTGGCACATTCCTTTTCTTGGAATAGACGAGGGGAGTAAATTCCCGTGGATTTTGCGAGATGAATTAGCCGTGGCATTACGAAAAAAATATCTGTCTGATGATGCCTAAGCGTTACTCGAAGAGTTTAAAGAGATGTTTATCCTTGATGAAATAAAAAGTCTCATAAATCGTGATAAACAAACAGAGGATATACCATGTATACCGAAGATGACCTCGTTATGATTTCTTCGCTCCAGCATATTTTGTTTTGTGAGCGGCAATACGCGCTTATTCACCTTGAGCAGGAGTGGGAAGAAAATCGCTTTACCGCAGAAGGCAAAGTGCTACATGAGCGAGTACACGCCGAACATCACGAGTCACGCAAAACTTTTCGACAAGAATACGATATGATGGTGCGCTCCCTTGAACACGGATTTATCGGTAAATGTGATCTTGTGGAACTGTGGCTTTCTGGCAAAAATGTGGCGCGGGTATCCTCTGTTGAATTTAAACGGGGACGAAAAAAAGTGAGTGATGTGGATCGTGTGCAATTATGTGCGCAGGTTTTATGCCTTGAAGAAATGTTTGGTTTAACGATTGAGACCGGTCAGCTTTATTATCTTCAGGAAAAGCGCAGAAGTGATGTCGTTATTGACAAGGCTCTGCGAGAAAAGACGCTATCGCTGGCAGCGCGGGCGAGGGAATTACGGGATTCGGGTATAACACCAGCGGCGGTGTATGGTAAGCGTACGTGCAATAATTGCTCGCTTGTCGATATTTGTATGCCGAAAAGCATTAGTTCAGGTGGGAAGGCGGTTGATCGGTTTATTCAAAATCAGATTCACTTAATGCGCGAAAATTGCGACAAGGAGATAAAATGAAAAAATTACTGAATACTTTGTATGTGGGTATACAAAGGGCGTATCTCCACCTTGATGGAGAAACCGTAGTAATTGAGGTTGAGAAGGTGCGGGTTGGTCAATATCCGATCCATATTATTGGCGGGATTGTTTGTTTTGGCAATGTGCTTTGTTCTCCGGCGTTACTGGGTTTTTGTGCCGAGCGTGATGTGTCGGTTTCGTTTCTCAGCGAGTACGGGAAATTTCTCGCGTCGGTGCGTGGTCCGGTGAGCGGCAATGTACTTCTGCGCCGCCAACAGTACCGCATGGCTGATGATGCCGAAGTTACACGAAAAATCGCCGCGCAGCTGGTGAGCGGGAAACTGGCCAACTGCCGTATCGTACTGAACCGCGCATTGCGGGATCATACTGATAAAGTTGACAGCGTGGCGCTGAAAGTCGCTTCCGCGAAAATTGACTCAATCATCGACCGCGTTTTTCATGCCGCTGATACCACTGAGGTTCGCGGTTTTGAGGGAGAAGCTGCGGCGGTATATTTTAGTGTATTTAATCAGCTTATCATTGATCAAAAAAATGATTTCGTATTTTCTGATCGTAACCGCCGCCCACCGCTTGATGAAGTGAACGCGTTACTTTCGTTTGTGTATACCCTTGTCGCTCATGATGTTCGTTCTGCGCTGGAGACGGTCGGCCTTGATCCGCAGGTTGGCTTTTTACATCGAGACCGGTCAGGTAGGCCCGGTCTTGCCCTCGATATTATGGAAGAATTTCGTCCGACACTCGCTGACCGGCTGGTACTGTCACTGATTAACCGGCGACAGATCAGTAAAAAAGGCTTTACCAAGTCGGCGAATGGTGCGATTATCATGGACGATGATACTCGTAAGCTGGTACTAATTGAATATCAGAATCGTAAACAGGACGAAGTACAGCATCCGTACATTGATGAGACGGTGAAGATTGGTCTGCTTTTCTTTGTGCAAGCGAATTTGATGGCGCGTTACATTCGTGGTGATATTGACGGGTATCCACCGTTTTTCTGGAAGTAGGAGGATAATAGGATGGTATTGGTGAGTTATGACGTTGCGGTAACGACAGAGGGCGGGGCAAAGCGGCTTCGCAAAGTGGCGAGAGCTTGTACCAACTATGGTCAGAGGGTACAGTTTTCAGTGTTTGAATGTGTCGTTACCCCTGCCCAATGGACATACTTGAAGCACACGCTGGAAAGTATCATCAACGTCGAGACTGACAGTCTGCGCTATTATCATCTTGGTACTAACTACAAGAACCGGCTAGAACACGTTGGAGCGAAGCCTGCGTATGACGTTGATGCCCCGCTGATTGTCTGACTATGATCATAGCCGACATTACCTCAAGTTGCCGCGAACCTCAATGGCACAGAAAAGTCCGGCAGGTTCGCGGAACACATAACTTTATGTAGTATAGGTATTTGACAAAAGAGAGGAGGAGTGATAAAGTATTATTATGCTCATTTATAGCGTGATCGCGGTAAGTAACTTGTAACTTATTGTGGTATAATGAAATAAGTGAATGTGAGTCGCGCCCCGTGCGGGCGCGTGGATTGAAACCGGTGAAAAAAAACCTTTGTATTTGCAAAATTTGGGTCGCGCCCCGTGCGGGCGCGTGGATTGAAACATTTAAAAACCGTTCAATATCATTGCGGGATTTTAGTCGCGCCCCGTGCGGGCGCGTGGATTGAAACCCAGAAGAAATGGGGGGTACGCCTTACATCGGGGGTCGCGCCCCGTGCGGGCGCGTGGATTGAAACATGCGAAGAGTGAACGGCCGATAGATGAAGAATATGTCGCGCCCCGTGCGGGCGCGTGGATTGAAACGCACAATCCGCACTTGACCAGTACGCTCCCATAAAGTCGCGCCCCGTGCGGGCGCGTGGATTGAAACTTCTTGGGTCAATCAAGGATTTGCTAACCTTGTGAGTCGCGCCCCGTGCGGGCGCGTGGATTGAAACTCCCAACAACAAGCTGACTACCAGAAGTATACAAGTCGCGCCCCGTGCGGGCGCGTGGATTGAAACTAAGGTATTGGGGGGCGTAAGTTAAGGTAAGGAACGTCGCGCCCCGTGCGGGCGCGTGGATTGAAACGATATGCGCATGGTGTTCCAGGTGCAAAAATGGCGTCGCGCCCCGTGCGGGCGCGTGGATTGAAACTTATGTACAAATGTGTTATTACTTATCATTATGATGTCGCGCCCCGTGCGGGCGCGTGGATTGAAACCCCCAAAACTGGACCGAAAGCCGCATACCTCCTGCGTCGCGCCCCGTGCGGGCGCGTGGATTGAAACTTGGATAAGGATCCTTTGCGATCATACATGTAGAGT
>JAIRYV010000082.1 GCA_031267685.1 Treponema sp. | reverse complement strand
ATGAAAACATGTTTGCAGACGATGAAAATCTAAAGGTCTAGTCCGCGCATATATCGCGCTTGGAACGCCCTCTGTACCTTCATGGGTTAAGCCTAAACTATCGTTAGCGTAATGACAAGCAGCAATGTTTCCAGTTATCTTTTCCTGTTACGTTATCTTTCTATGTAAGGAAGTTTACGGCGGTTTTGGCAGCAGCAGCTTTTTACAAGACAATACGTTTGTTCGAGAATTCGCTTAGTTCTCGCTGAAATACCGCTGATTGAGTTTACCCGCGATTTCAAGCAGCTGGTCGCGTGTATTAAGCTCAGGGTCGTCAAGCACGCTCTCCAGCAGCTCATTTAAGATGATGCCGATGCACGGCCCGGGTTTAATGCCAATAGCAATGAGATCGCGTCCGCTAAGTGCCAGGTCTTTGAGCGAAAGTACGGTAGCCTGGGTTAGTGTCGCGTCAACTCGCGACACTAAGTCTGCCAGATAATCCGTCGGAACTTCACGCCCGGTGATAGCAGAAGCGTCGGCAAGTCGGAGTCGGTAGAGTGCGTCGAGATGTTCTACGCCCACGCGCCGTATAAAGCGCCGCACTGCTGCGTCTGTCCATATATCTTCATAGTTAAACATGTGTTCTGCGATTAGATGTATAACGTCGTTAATCATTGCGTTGGAGTAACGAAGGCGCGTCATAAGGGCGCTGCAAAGGGCGGCGGATGTTTTCTCATGCTGATAAAATGTCCAGACACCATTGTTGTTAAGGGCGCGTGTGGCTGGCTTGCCAATATCGTGAAACAGTGCGGCAAGGCGTACCACCTGCGATTCGCCACGCTGCGCTGCAAAATCGCAGGCAAACAGGGAATGGTCAAGCACATCAAAGTGATGCAGCCCTTTTTGTTCAACGCCACGGCAGGTCGCCAACTCTGGCAGGATTAGTTCCAACAGACTGGTTTTTTCCATTAACAAAAACGCGTTTGAAGGTTTTGGCGCGGCAATGATTTTATCAAGCTCATCGCGTATCCGCTCTGGCGATACCTTTGCGGTTATTTCAAGACAAGGCTTGATGGCCGCGAGCGTTTTTTCTTCAATAGAAAAGCCCAACTGTGCAACAAAACGCAGCGCCCGCAAAGGCCGCAAGCCATCTTCGCTAAACCGCTCTTGCGCCTCGCCAACCGAGCGAATCACGCCGCGCTTAATATCGTCAATGCCGTTATAGGGGTCGATCAAGGGCTTGCCTTCAGGCAAAGGCACTGCAATAGCATTCATGGTGAAGTCACGGCGCCCCAAGTCTGTCTCAATGGTGGCGGCGTAGGCAATGCGGGATGGATGTCTGCCGTCAATGTAGTCCGCCTCGGTTCTGAAAGTTGTAACCTCAAAGGACAACCCTTGATGCCTCACGGTAACCGTGCCGTGTCTAATGCCAGTGGGAATAACCGTATGAAACAAAGCGATGACCTCTTCTGGTGTGGCGTCAGTGGCGAGGTCGAAGTCGTGTGACTCAACACCGCGCAGTATATCACGCACTGCGCCTCCCACGAGAAAGACTTTCTTGTTATGGGACGTGAAAACACGGGCAATTTCTTTTAATAGCGGGTCAATCTCCATGCAGCACTCCTTCTCATATAGTGTTAGATTTCGCTTTGGTAGGCGTTAGCGGCGTACCAAAGTTTTGATGTATCCTCAGCGTTACCGTTATCAGCGCTATGCAGAAAACCCCGGTCAGTACCTCAGTGGTAACGAGGTTCAGTACCTGCACTTGATAGAGTACCGCTGGAATGTCAAACAGTGCATGGATAAGGATTGCCAGTGGGTAGAGCCATTGTCGGCGTTTTGTACCGAACACTGCGTAAAACACGAGTACAGACAGGGAGAGTTGTATCCCGATAGCAAAGACACGCTCAATCCCGCCAATGAGGAACTGAGGAGTGGCAACAGTAGCGAGGCTGGAGAACTGTACTTTTGCCTGTTCCAGCGTTGCGCCCTCCAGACTTGCAAGTACGGTCTCGATACTGCCGGTGTTAATCATAACACTGATGACGATGTTGTTAATCATGGTGAGTCCGGTGAGCAGTATCGCCTCGATACCGCCGTGTCCGACACCGTAGGCCAGTGCTGCGTTGAGCGTAATGCCGGTGAACTTTTTCTTCAATAGGTGATAGGCGATAAAGCGGGCGCTTTCCTCGAAGATTCCCGCCATTAGTACGGCATAGACAACGAAGAACACCCTGTTTTGTGCCACTGTACTTTGGAGTACGATGGAATGGACACCGCGTTCCAGTGTCAGCGCGAACAGGGTGAAACCAGTTATACCTGCCATCAAGGCTATAAACGGTGCGTGGTATTTCCGGCGAAACCCGATAAACAAACCTATGGGTAATCCAATCGACAGCAGCGCTGACAGCGCCATGCACACAATTGATAACAAGGGAATCTGTGTCATATTATCTCCATACCAATATCATATTACTCTGTTCTTTATACTGCAATAGCACTTAGTGAGTTATATCTAGAGCCAGAGGTTTTACGGCAATTTTGATAAACGCAGAGACTCTTGACAAAAAAGGGAGAATCATACAGAGTGAGTGATTCTGAATGGACGTGAATGGAGCGAGATTGAACTACTGGCAGATAAACCTGAGTAAGGTTCCGGGACTTGAAAAGCGACTGTGTACGATAAAAGAAGATTGGCTTGGTGAGGCGGACATTGTGGTTGAAACCACTGTTTCGGGCGAGGCAACCATGCGAGTACGTGGTGTGTATGTTCATTCGCCGCGAGACCCGTTGCGGGAAGGCAGGCGGCTCGTGGAAAGCGTCGGCAAGCAGGCTGACGGTGATAGTGCCAGACATGTTGGAGGCGATAGTGCCAGACACGGTGATGAAGGGCCAATCATTGTGCTGGGTTTTGGCTTAGGCTATGCAGCAGAAGCGGCTGCAAGAACAGGCCGATCAATCATTGTTGTTGAGCGACATGCCGCGATTCTGAAAAAGGCGCTGGAGACACGGGACTTGTCAATGCTTCTCACGCGGGACAAGTTCAGCATCACGCTGGGCGGTGCAAGCGATGGCGTACTGATTCCACTGCGTTATGCTGAAAGCGCCGAGCCGAGCGTAATCCGTAACCGGGCGCTCACCCAACTGGATGAACAATGGTATGCGGAGGTTGAGCGTTATATACAAATCTGGAAAGACAAAGAAGCGGTGAATCAGGCCACGCTCAGGCGTTTTGGCATACGTTGGGTGCGTAATTTTGCCCGTAATATGACCACAATCCGGGATTTTGCCGGCATACACGGCCTGGCTGGTGTTCTGCGCGGGTCTGGCTTGCCTGTGCTGCTCATAGCGGCTGGGCCTTCGCTGGATGCCGTGCTTCCGCTACTACCTGACCTGGCAAAGCGCTGTGTGATTGTTGCGGTGGATACGGCGTTGCGACGAGTGCTAGAAACTGGCGTTGAGCCTGATTTTGCAGTGGCGCTTGATCCTCAGTATTGGAACTACCGGCACCTTGATCGCGCTCCTGCACTGAGAACCTGCCTGATTGCTGATTCATCGGTGTATCCAGCGGTACTGCGCCATCCATTTGCCCGCATCCTGCTCTGTCCATCCCAGTTCCCCCTCGGGCGCTTTATTGAGGAGCGGCTTGATAACGCCGCGGCTGGTCAGCGGCTAAGGCTTGGTGCAGGTGGGTCAGTGGCGACTACAGCATGGGATTTTGCGCGTATACTTGGCCCAGCCTCCATCTGGATCGCGGGACTAGACCTTTCCTATCCGGGCTTAAAGACTCATTTCAAAGGGGCGTTGTTTGAAACCCGTGCGCTTTCTGAATCAACACGCCTGAATCCAGCCGCGACTTGGTCGCTTCGGGCGCTTATGGATGGCTTACCCTTTACCGCGCCAGCTGCTGATGGGGGGATTGTACGCACGGATAGGCGACTTTCGCTCTATGCTGCGTGGTTTGAGAGCCGTCTCTGTTTGAATCCTCCGACTTATCGGCTTGACGTGGAGGGGCTTGCCATCGCGGGTATGAAGAACGGCGCATCAGAAACACTGTTGGCGCTTCCTGAACAGCGAAACACGATACAGCGTTTGCTTGAAACAGCCTTTGCCTCTGCCAAGCATGACTTGGGACTTCGTTCTCAGCAATACGAAGCGGCCTGCAGGGACTTGCTCGACGGCCTTAACCATATCAGGGCTATAGCCAAAGACACTGCGGCGCTGCTTGAAACGGCGTCTCAGCGCATCCCGCCACCGGAATACCGCGATGCCCTGCTCAAGAAGCTGGACATCGCCAACAAAGCCATTGGACAGAGCACGGTGAAAGACATTGCCAGCTTTCTGTTTCCGCCTCTTGCAGAAATCGAAAATGGCGAACAAAGCGCTGACCCCTTTATTCGCCACATTGAACTATCCCACAAACTGTATCAGGCGCTATTCCGTGCTGTTGATACTGTTTGCCAGTATCTGACCAATTCTGCTCTCTTAGATTATTTTTGTTCGCCAGTTTAGTCCACTTATTCGCCAGTTTAAGCGTCTTAAACTCCAGTTTAAGCCACTTAAACTGGAGTTTAAATGCTTTAAACTCCAGTTTAGTCCGCTTATTCGCCAGTTTAAGCGTCTTAAACTCCAGTTTAAGCCACTTATTCGCCATGTCGATTTCTCCAATCCCTGCCTCATGGCTTGAAACATACCCTACGAAAAAAAGGAGCAGTCGCACTTCACACGGCTTAGATTGAAGCAATCAGGGGCTATACTAAAAACACTGGATCGTATATAAAGTTACTATGAATAAAGAGATTAGTATAGAGATGGTCAGCAATTTACGCGCTACGTTTCTTGCTGACAAGCAAGCCTGTCAGCGCATGAACAGTGTAACAGGGCATGGTATTGACGCGGCAAGTTTCAGTTACACTGCGCCGGTAAACACTCCGAACACGTTTTCTGTGGAACTCAAGACTGGCGACATTACAGCGCAAAAGGCGTCGGGGCGCTGCTGGCTTTTTGCCGCAACTAATATCATGCGGCTTGAGGTTATGAAGAAATGCGAACTCAAAACTTTTGAACTGTCGCAGGCGTATCTGTTCTTTTGGGACAAATTCGAGAAAGCCAACTACTTTCTGGAGTCGATTCTGGACACGCTTGATGAGGAAGTAGGCGGTCGTCTCATCAACTGGTTTCTGCGCGGGCCTTTTGCCGACGGAGGACAGTGGGATATGGTTGCGGCGCTGGTGGCGAAGTACGGCGTGGTTCCCAAGAGCGCTATGCCTGAATCGTTTAGTTCTAGCGCCAGCGCCCGCATGAACAAGTTTCTGACGCTCAAAGTGCGGGAATTTGCGCGGGAACTGCGGAACGCCCATGAATATGGCACGAGTATGAACAAGCTGCGTGTACGTAAGGAAGAAATGCTGAGGATCATATTCAAGATGCTGTGCATCTGTCTGGGAACACCGCCAGAGCGCTTTGACTTTGAGGAGCGTGGGAAGGAGAAGAATGATCAGCCCGGGCGCTATACCCGTGATCTTAACATCACGCCTCAAGGGTTTTATGATACGTATGTTGGCAAGAAGCTTGACGACTATGTGAGCCTCATCAACGCGCCTACATCTGATAAGCCCTTTTACACAATATACACAGTGGCCTATCTGGGTAACGTTATTGGCGGCGCACCCGTGCGTTATCTTAATCTGCCAGTGGAGAACCTGAAACGCGCTGCTCTTGCCCAGCTTGAGAGCGGAGAACCGGTTTGGTTTGGAAGCGATGTGGGTCAGATGCTGGATATGGAACACGGCCTTCTCAGCCTTGACGCCTTTGATGTTGAAAACCTGTTTGGCACACCCTTTCCTCTGGACAAGGCGGCGCGTCTTGAGTACAGCGAAAGCCTGATGAACCACGCTATGGTTTTTCAGGGTGTTAATGTGATTGACGGCAAGCCGAATCGCTGGAAGGTGGAGAATAGCTGGGGGGATGAGCGCGGCGAAAAGGGCTGGTTCCGCATGTCCGACGATTGGTTTAACGAATATGTTTACCAGATCGTGGTGAACAAGCGTTTTCTCACCAACGAAGAGCGGGCTTGTCTGGACAAAACGCCTATAACACTCAAACCCTGGGACCCGATGGGTTCGCTGGCATAACCAACGGCTAAGAAGTGTGTCAGGCGGTGTCAAATTTTTTACCGAGAACGCTTGTAAAGCCTCTGCCTTTAGGCGAAGGGACTTGTCAATCCTTCTTCCTGAAGAACAGGCGTATTGAATCCCAGAGGCGCTTGAAAAAATTGCCTTCCTCAACTTCTGTCGTGGTAACGATGGGGAGGCGCTTAAGTTCACCCACTGAATCGTAGAGCGTCAGTTCACCCACTGTCCTGCCTACTGGAACTGGCGCGACGATGGGATCAATGTATGACGCCTCCCAGCGCATATCGTGTCCGCGCTCAATGAAGGCGGTGAACTCTAGTTGCTCACTGGGGGCAACGCTTACCTCATCGGTTTTACCTTTCCAGACTGGCAATGGCGTCAGAGGCTCAGGGATTGGGCGCAAGGTGTGAAAATTTTCAAAGCCCCAGGTGAACAGCGCGAATCCATCTTCGTTTCGCTCCCTTGAGCTTGTGGCGCCTAGGGTAACAGATATGAGCCGGGTGTTGCCCTGCTGTGCTGTCAGGGCGAGGTTATGGCCTGATTCGTCTATGTAGCCGGTTTTCAGGCCGTCGGTTCCCTCAAAAGCTCCCAGCAGCGGGTTATGGTTATATTGAACTATAGTGCCGGGCCTATTCCGGTAGCGTTCCGCGACATTATCCGCTGTAGGATAGGCAAACACCGGCACTGTATGGAACTCCTGCAAGGCTTCGGGGTGGAGCCGTACATACTCACGGCAGAATTGCGCGAACTCAAGTGCGGTAACCAGGTTGAATTCCGAGATGCCGGATGGTTCTACAAAATAGGTCTTGATAAGCCCCATGTTTCGGGATTCCCGATTCATACGCTCGGCAAACGCTTCTATACTTGGATCAAAATGCCGGGCAATCGCCACTGCCGCGTCATTCCCGGATGGAACCACCAGCCCGAGAATAAGTTCTCGCAGGGTAACGGTTTGCCCCACATTCAAAAACATGAGACTTGAGCCTCTGGGTTGATTACTTGCCCATGATTCAGGGGGAAGCGCGACAATGTCATCAAGAGATGCGCGGCCTGCGGCTATTTCGCTCAAGGCAATGTGAATTGTCATGAGCTTGGTCAGAGACGCTGGTGGAATCACATAGTTTTCGTTTTTGACATAGAGCAATTCTCCAGTTGTCGCATCCATGAGTACTGCGGCAAGGGAATTGATCCTAGGAACTTCAAGTGTCGCCCGCGCCATAGGCATTGTTTCATCAGCATACAAGAATAAGCCTCTTAATCCTGTCAGACAAAAAAATAGAAAAAGAACTGCTTGCATAAAACTATGATAACAAAAATAGACTAGTTAGGAAATACCTGCATGGCGATTACCGCGCACGCTTCTGCGTCCGCCAGCGCATGGTGGTGCTGGGTAAGGTTATACCCGCAATGCAAGGCCACGGTCGGCAACTGGTGGTTAGGCAGCTTATTCCCGAAAACCCGCCGCGCAGCCTGATAGGTGCAGTGGAACTGATAGCCCGGATAGTCCATGGCATACGCCTCATACGCGGAACGCAAACAGCCCTCGTCAAAAGAACTGTTATGCGCAACCAACGGTAGTCCCGCGAGATGAGGAGCAAGCTCAGTCCAGACATCTGGGAACGGCGGCTCATTCACCGTGTCCTCAAACCCGATTCCGTGAATCTCCTGCGTGAACTTCTCCAAGTAGTAGTTAGGAGTAGGCCGGATGAGCCGGTACCATTTCTCGCCAATCTTTCCATCACGAACAATTATGATTCCCACAGCGCATACGCTGGAACGATTTTCATTGGCAGTTTCAAAGTCAATCGCAGCAAAGTCTTTCATATTAACCTCTTTATCTCAACTATAAGCGATTACCTAGGTTTAAAAGCAAGAGGTCCGCGATCACAAGGGCGGTCATGGCTTCCACCACTGGAACAGCGCGGGGGACTACGCACACATCATGGCGGCCTTCGAGAATGAGGTCGCACAAGATGCCTTCCCGGTCAAGGGTTGTCTGGGTCTTGCGGATTGAAGGCACGGGTTTGAATGCTACCTTGAATTCAATGGGCATTCCAGTTGAGATGCCTCCTAGCATACCGCCGGCGTTGTTGCTTCGATAACGAATCGACGGCACATCAGGGGGAAGGTTTGAGTAAGGCTCGATCTTGCGGTTTATCATTAGCTTGTCGTTCTGGTTTGCGCCCTTGCTTGTGCTTGAGGCAAAGCCTGAACCAAACTCAATGCCCTTTGTTGCCCCCAGAGAAAGCATGGCGGCGGCGAGACAGGCATCAAGTTTCCCGAACACCGGCTCGCCCAGTCCGGGCGGGACGCCTTCCGCAATACAAGAAATCACGCCACCCGCGCTATCGCCCTCGTCACGAAGCTGATCGATCTTTTCCTTGATTTGCTCGGCGCGTTCTTTATGAGGCACACGCAGGGCATTTTTCTCAGCTTCCTCAAAACTAAAGTTTGGGTCTTTTATGCCTGGAACCGGAATACCGGCGATAGATGATGGCCATGCGTGAATCGTGATGCCATGTTGCGCCAGAAACACCTTCGCAATTGCGCCAGCAGCGACACGCCCTACTGTTTCTCTGCCGGAACTCCGGCCGCCGCCTCGGTGGTCACGCCGCCCGAACTTTGCCTCCCATGTCCAGTCTGCATGTCCGGGGCGATATACGTCCCGTAGTTCATCGTAATCTTTGGAACACTGATTCATATTGCGTATGATGATGGCAATGGGTGTTCCCAGGGTTTTATCCTCAAACACGCCGGAGAGCAGTTCTGGTTCATCGGCTTCTTTTCGAGTTGAGGAAGCCTCACCCCTGCCGGGCCGTCGCCGCTTGAGTTCGCGGCTTATGTCTTCAAGCTTGAGCGGAAGACCAGCAGGACAACCGTCCACGATACAGCCCATGGCGGGGCCGTGCGATTCCCCAAACGTAGTAACGGAGAACAGTGTTCCAAATGTATTTCCTGACATAGTTTAACCCTCTTCTTTAGATAAATTTCTTTAATTTAAGAGCAGTTCTTAGCCGTTCCAAACCACTTTCCAGCACCGCTGTTGGACAGGCAAGGTTGATCCGCTCATAACCTTGCCCTGTCTCTCCAAAGATATACCCTTCGTCAAGAAAAAGTAAGGCGTCGTGGGTCATAAAATGCTCCAGTTTATGGTGGCTCAGGCCGAAACCACGGCAGTCCCACCATTGCAGGTAGGTTCCTTCAAGATTAAACACCTTGATCTGTGGGATATGATGCTTTATAAAGTCTTCTGCAACGCGCTTATTGTGGTCAAGCACGACAAGAAGCGCGTCAAGCCAGCCGCCACACTGGGTATACGCGATTTCACACGCCTTATACCCCA
This sequence comes from Treponema sp., assembly GCA_031267685.1. Lineage (GTDB taxonomy): Bacteria > Spirochaetota > Spirochaetia > Treponematales > Breznakiellaceae > JAIRMT01. Next base: position 17,625 of record JAIRYV010000082.1, on the reverse strand, counting down.
GAATGTTGAGCTGTCGCTCTGCGTCCTGCTGGTATTGTTCCCGCAATTTCTTGTTTTTGATAATGATGTTAGAGGTTTGCATCCCGGCCATGTTAAAGGTCTTACTTGGCGCGGTACAGGTGATCATGTTTTCCGCAAGTTCATCACTCAAGGTGGCAAACACTGTATGGGTAAAGCCTGGCATGATGAGGTCAAAATGAATCTCATCAGAGATGATAAGGACATTGTTCTCAAGGCAGATGGCGCTGATTCTTTCCAGTTCGTCCTTTTTCCAGACCCGTCCAACCGGATTATGAGGACTACAGAAGAGCAGAACCTTGTTTCGCGGGTCCCTCGCTTTCGCCGCGAGATCGTCAAAGTCAATCACATAGCGATCATGGTCGATTCGCAGAGTATTGGTGATAATCCGGCACTTGTTGTGTTCGATAGCCCAGAAAAATGGATAATAGACCGGCGGCATGATGATGACCCCATCTTCTGGTTCTGTGAAGGCGTGTATCGCGTGAGAAAACGCAGACACAACCCCTGGCGCAGTGCTGATCCACTCGCTTTGAATATCCCAGCTGTGGCGCTCCTGCATCCAGCGGACGACCGCTTCAAAGTATGTTTCGGTGGGGTTGGTGTAAACCAGCGCCAGATCCTTCAGATACGCCTGTAAGCCCGCTGTAATCTCAGGTGCGGTCTTAAACTCCATGTCTGCGACTGAAAAGGGAATGATGCCATCGGGAACCGAGGGATTCCTTCGCTTCATGTTGTCCCACTTGGACGCGCCTTGTCCAGCACGATTTATCTGGGAGATAAAATCATACATATTAGTCCTCCAAAGGTAGTATACAAAAAATCATCGAGTATCAAAAGCCCTCGTAAAAACTTGATCGCAGCTGGTTTACTGCATCCATTTGTTCTTTGCTCAGGGACTCAAATGGTACGGTATTAAGGAGCGCGTTTATCTGAGTCCCAAGCGTTGTTTTATCGATACTGACCAGAATTAGAAACTCATAGACATCCCAGTCTTCATCAAGAAAGTATCGTTTCAGTACCCAGAAATCATCTTCCTGAACCGCGCCCTGGTAGACCGCATCTGCGGTAACTTTGACACTTGCCTCGAAATAGGCGCCGTATTCATCGTCAGGGTAAGAGGACGTGGCGTTGTTAAAACGAGCCTGAACCCGTGCGCTGACAAGGCGGGGAAGGTCCTGTAAAACTGAAAAGCCGGATAGCCATAGTTCAAGGGCTTTGGTGTTGCTTCCCTGATTCATGCTGACAAAGACATATTTATTCCGATACGCACTCATAGCTTCTACTGCCTGAATGCCGCCAGCTTCATAACGGCTCACCCATTCAGGAATCGCGGGAGGCTTGTGATTGGTGATGGAGAAGGACTCGACAGGAATATTTGCTGGTAGTGGCGACCATTCGAGTCGCGCCTCTTTTTCCCCAGCACAGGCGATAAGGCTCAATACAAACGTGGCCACGATAAGGTAAGAAGTCTTCAAGGCTGAGAAATACCAGCTACTTCAGAAAACACTTCTTGTGAAATTTCTTGTGTTGTTGCTGTCTCCAATGTTATTTTTTCCTCTATCATTATATTTTCTTGTATTACTCCTCTCTTGTCAAGTCTTGTATGGGGGGGGGGGGGGGGGTAGAGAATCCAGCTCAAACACCAGCGCCAGCTCATCCAGTATTGCTGTAACCCCATCAATATCCTCTTTTTTGTCTTCAATTCCAAGTTGAAGAACAGCTTTTCCGTTTAGATCGGCAGATAACGCGATAGTTAGCGGCTTAGTTTCCTGTTTAAACTCCTTTACATAGAGACTAGCGGTAAAAATGTTCTTACTTAGGCTAAACTTGATAGACATAGTGAGCAGATCATAGGCACTTGAATCGCCTACGAGTGGAGATGACTCAAACGTTAGTTCCCCCTCGCTAAGGAGTAATACTGGTTTTCCCGCGATAAAAGAACAGTTCAGTTCTACTGTATCAGACTTGGTAGAGTTTGGATTTGGCTTAGTATTAAACTCCGCCTTAAAGAAAGCTCCGTCCCTGAGCGGTTTTATATGCAGGAGCAGTTCGCCCAGACCTTGTTTTTCTTGTTCTTCCTCTTCTTCTGTGGAAAGAGGGAGTGAGAGGGGTAACAGATACCGGTCACGCGGGCCAAGCGCAAGCCCGTATATAGTGGCGGTAGGCAGCCAGCGTGGGATGCGCGACACATCGCCATCCGCCACAAGTGCGTTTTGGGCGCTTGTAGGCTGGGCAGCGTCGAGCAGATTGTTCTGAAACTGATACCAGCAGATAAAGCGCCTGCCGTCTTCTGCAAAATAGCCGCTATTCTTACTCTTTGATGATACAGCCAGAGATAGTTCTTTGATCACGCCGCTGATTTTCTGCACAGGCTCAAACGGAAACACCTCTACTTTGATGGTCTGGAAACCGGTTTGCTGGGAAACTGTCCAGATAAGACGGTTTAGTCCGTCAGCGACCCTTCCCTCTCTAATGCGCTTCGTACTGTTATACCAAACGATATACGGATCAAGCCGCTCATCAAAATCAAGTTGAGCTTCAAACATAATAGCAATCCCCGGCGGGGCCAGGTGATCAATGGAAGTGACCCCAGGCAGATAGCGCTGAATATCGTTAAATTCAAAGTTCGCATCATCCATGAAGTAAAACAGCTTTTCCTGTTGATAAAGTACGGTTCTCACCCCTACTACCTGAAACACCAAGAGGTACTGGCCAATAGGCAACTCACTATCCAGCATAAACGGGGGCAAGCCCTGATCAAGTCGTTCAACCGTAAAAGTTTGCTCTACTACGCCTCGGGTTCCACCCCATGCCTCAACTACGGGTATGGACATGGGTTCTGGTGTAAGGATTGGTATAGGTTCAGGTGTTGTTGTTTCAGGTGTGGGTTCAACAGGTACAGTTTCCGACTGGGTTTGGATTTCAGTGCCTACACCATCGCCGTTTGTTTCAGTTTCTGGAAGTGTCTTAAGCGTTTCATCTGGATCAAGATCAAGCTCGCCATTGACCTGATTCCTGCGTATTGCATTTCCGCTGAGGGTGTAATACACTTTCCCATCAAGAATCGTGCCGGTGGGGGTTCTCAGAAACACGGTCAGGCCACGCACATCAGGATCGTCCGTGCTAAAGTTAAGTAAATAAGGACTAATTTCATCGCCATGCCTAATGATGGGGTTATCTGTCAAGCTTTGTTCTATGGAGCGTGAGTTTAGGGCAATGTTTACCTTGTATGTTTCTGAAGCGGGAAGCACTAAGGTTCCGTCATCTCCGCAGGATGCAAGCATACTAATTATACAGAGAGCGCTTAAAGCCACGCCAAATTTTCGTATCAACATACCTAACTTACTATACATGATCTCTCCAATTTTTTCCAGTGTCTATTTAAAATTGTCTTTTTCTACCGATGATATACTCATGCGATGTCTGAAACCTGGGTATATTATCATAAGTCTCGCTATACTGATCGTTTTATATTTAAGCGCCACCAAAACCTTGAGCGCCAATAGTGAGCGGGAGTCCCACGAGCGTGTTCTGATGTCGACTGAACCAAATTTTGATGCCAGACTACACAAGGCGCTTGATGCGGCGCGTATCCCCCAGAACATCGCGGCGCGGATTCTGGTCGGTAGCGTACAGTTTCAGGTTGACCTTCGAGGCGCACTGGATGAAGACCCTTACCTCTGGTTCCTTGTTGACAAGCAGCATGCCCTGCCCGCTGGTTATGAACCTGATGATCTGGTTGAGCTTGTTGAAGGCGCGTATCATCTGGGGAATACACATATTTTCCTGCGTTGGGTTGCGGCTGAGTCCCTTGCGGCAATGGCCCGCGCTGCCTTAAAAGACGGAGTACGCCTAATAGCGTCCTCAGCGTACCGCTCCGAAACCTATCAGGTTGAGGTGTATGCGCGGAATGTGCGGGAAACGGGCCAGGAAACCGCTGACCGAGAATCAGCCCGGCCCGGACATAGCCAACATCAGTTAGGTACGGCGCTTGACTTTGGCTCCATAAGCGACGCTTTTGCCGCTACAGATGCGGGGCGCTGGGTTCTGGTCAACGCCGGAGACTTCGGCTGGTCACTCTCGTTCCCCAATGGGCTTGAGCGCCTCACTGGTTATCGTTGGGAAAGTTGGCATTATCGCTATGTGGGACACGCGCTTGTAGCGTTTATTGATACATGGTTTGATGGAATCCAACAGTACGCTTTGCAATTTTTACACGAATGGGTAAACAACACATGAAACGAATCATTCTGAAACGCGGCGAGGAACGCCGTATCCTCGGCGGCCATCCCTGGGTCTATGATAACGAGATCGAGCGAATCGTAAGCAGCAGCCGGAGTGCTGCTGGAGAAGGTGGCGCAACAAGCCTTGAGCCAGGGGAACTCGCGGATGTGGAAAGCGAGGACAAGACCTATCTGGGACGCGCCTTTGTAAACCCCGCGTCAAAAATCATTGCCCGCCTTTACAGCCCGTCCAAAGAAGGCGTGGATAAGGGCTTTTTCAAGCGCCGTATCCGTGAAGCCATTTCCCGACGAGCCGCTTATGACTTGCGCCGCGAATCAGCGCGGCTGGTATTTGCCGAGGCTGACCAGCTTCCGGGTCTGATTGTAGATCGCTTTGTAGGCTGGCCCGTACAAGCAGAGGGCGCGTCGCTTGCGGACTTTCCCCGTAACTTTGATGAAACTGAGACGCGTTTCGGACCCCCGCTTTCATGGCTGGTTATCCAGATACTCACCGTTGGCATGGAGACGCGGCGGGACCTGATCCTCGCAGCGCTGGAAGAAACCCTCGTCGCTCGCAACAACGACGGACTTGGTCTCCCCGTTGCCATTATCGAACGTTCCAATGCACGGGTGCGAGAACTGGAAGGCTTGCTGGCGACTGAAAGGCTGATCAAGCGCTTCGACGTTGCCGAAATGCCGCATGACGTGCCGGATAGCGTCATTATCTTTGAGAACGGCCTTCCGTTTGTGGCGCATCTTGAGTCTGGCCAGAAAACAGGCCATTACCTGGATCAGAAGGAAAATCATCTCCACGCAGCCCGTCTCATAGCTGGACTTGGCAACACGGAACGCCCACTCGAAGAGCGGCAACTCACGGTGCTTGACGCCTGCGCCTATACCGGCGGTTTCGCTATTCATATAGCGCACATGGCGCAAACAGCGCAGACCCTGGCTGTGGATAGTTCGCGGGATGCGCTGGAAACGCTTAAACAAAACGCGCTGCTCAATGGGGTCGAAGCTCGGATCAGTGTCGAGGAAGCCGACATCTTTGAGTTCCTGCGAGGACAGGAGCGCGCCAGAACCCGCTTTGACGCCATTATCCTGGACCCACCCGCCTTTACCAAATCACACACCCAGATCAAGGAAGCCCTGCGCGGTTATAAGGAAATAAACCTTCGCGCCTTAAAACTGCTTAACAAGGGCGGCATCCTGGTAAGCTGTTCGTGCAGTCAGGCCATTGACGAGAGCGGCTTTAAACGTATGATACGTGATGCGGCTATTGACGCTGAACGCCGGCTTCTCCAGCTTGATTTCCGTCTTCAGTCGTCGGATCACCCCATTCTCGTCGGCTATGACGAATCCTGCTACCTCAAGTGCGGATTCTATCAGGTTCTTGCGTAATGCTTTCTCAAAACTCACGATCCATGCTATTCTTAGGCTATGAGCTTTAATAAAAAATTCCCGCGGCAAAGTCGTAGGGTATTAAGCCCCACTATAAGGGAGCAGGAACACGATTTAAATAAACAAATCAAGCTACTTGTCGCGCTTCTTTCACCTGCGTTTTTTCTGGCGGCTGATGGCTCTGAACCAGCCATCGCGGTGCGAGTCTCGCGTCTTGTCATTCAAGTCGCGCTCATCGTGGTACTGACCCGCATGGTCAGAAACCTCAACAAGGGACGCGGGATACCGCTCGTTATCGGAGACCTGCTGGCCGGGGTACTTATCGGGCCTTACGCTTTGGGCGGCTTTCATATAAAAGGCGTCTTTGACGGGCTTTTCCCGCGTCTGGATGGGCCAATTTCGGTCAGCCCCGAACTCTACACCTGCGCTGTACTAGGGTCGGGCGTGCTTTTGTTCGCAATGGGCCTTGAAACCGACTTAAAGATGTTCATCCGCTATTCAGTGGCGGGAAGCATCATCGGTATTGGCGGGGCGCTGGTGTCGTTTATCGCAGGCGCTTTCGTTGCCTCGCTGTTTCTGCAAGCGCCAATCACCGCGCTCCCGTGCCTGTTTATGGGATTGCTCGCCTCAGTAAGCTCAGTCGGAATCAGTTCCCACGTTTTAAGGAAGCAGAAAAAGATAGACAGTACCGAAGGCATAAGCGCCTTTGCAGCGGCTGGTACCGACAATATCTTTGGGCTAGTCATACTTGTGGTGATTATGGGTATCGCGGAAGGCGGCGCCGGAAATGTGCTGGTCAAGATCATCCTCTGGCTCGTGTTTGGCGTTCTGGCGCTGCGGCTTGCCTTCTCAAAAAAGTTCGGCGAGTTCCTCAACACCGTGAGCTTCGCTAGCGATCTGTCCCTGCTTGCCCTGGGTGCGGCCTTCCTTGTTGGCGGCGTCTTTGATACTTTTGGCCTGCCACTTGTTAGCGGCGCGTATCTCATTGGCTTGTCCCTGTCCAGAACTTCGCTGGCATCCATCATTCAGGACAGAATTCGCGGTATCTACGATTTTTTCATACCTATTTTCTTTGCGGTTATGGGAATGTTTATCGATCTTTCGGTATTCTTCTCAATGCCGGTACTGCTTTTCGCGCTTGGGCTTACAGTTCTGCTCGCGCTTGCCAAGTTCATAGGCTGCGGCCTACCAGCGCTGTTCATCGGTTTTAACACAAAGGGCGCGCTCCGTATCGGCGCGCTTATGAGTAGCCACGGGGAACTCAGTATTATCATCGCGTCGCTTGCCTTTGTCGCGGACGCATTTGATGCGCGGCTTTTTGGGGCAGTCATGCTTATGTGCCTTATAAGCTCCTGCGGCGCGTTCTTGTTCTCCAGCCTTGTCCTCAAGTTCCCTGGCCCGGGTACGAAAAAGCAAGTCAAAAGCGATGAACTGGTACACGCGACTTGGGAATTCTACTCAGATGAAATCGCCAGCCTGGTGATCGATATGTTACTTATAAATCTCAAGGAAGATGGCTTCTTTACACAACGGATCAACATTGACGAAGGCATTGCTCAGGCACGGAAAGACACAGTCGCGCTCTCGATCATCGAGAAAGGGAGCGCCGTAAACATTGAAACCTACAAGGTAGATATGGCCTTTGCACGGAACGAGATTCACAAGGTCGTACTTGACATCAGGGCTGCTGTTCAGAAGATCGCCCTGTCTTCCGATCGTCCAGCATCTCAGAAAAAGGAGTCCACAAGCGAGCTGCTCTCCCTCATAAAATGGGAGAATATCGTCATTGACCTAAAGGCAGAGACAAAAGAAACGGTGATCGCAGAACTGGTGGACATTCTGGCAACACGCGGTAAGCTGTACAATCGAGACGAAGTGTTAAACGCAGTGCTGGCACGGGAGAACATCATGAGTACCGGAATACAGTACGGCATTGCCATGCCCCATGCCAAAACCGATGGGGTCAGCGACCTTCATGTTGTGATTGGTATCAAAAAAACCGGCATTGAGTTCAACTCGCTGGACGGCAAAAAGGCGCGGCTCTTTATTCTGGTTGTTTCCCCCAAAAAACGGGACAGTCAGCATGTGCCTTTCCTCGCGGCCATTACCTCAATATTGAAAGACGCGACTGTCCGTGAGCAAATCATACACGCCGCCACTAACGAGGAAGTGTATGCCCTGCTTCAAGGACGCTGAAAAAGGCAGAGATTTTTGTATGTTTTATCCTGTTATAGCGCTGTACCCACTTTTCATTCAGCCCATTGTCTTGTATATTTTTTGTATCTTTATACCATTTTGAGGAGAAAATTGCATGAAACGATTGTTGTGTACAGCGCTTACCGCGCTGGTTCTGGTTGGGGCTGTGTCCGCGAGTGCGGCTCAGCAACCCTCTAGCGGGCTTACCTTGACGCCGGGTGTCTTGAGCATCGGCATGGAGATTGGCTATCCGCCATTTGAGTACCTTGACGTCGATGGCAAAACACCCATTGGCTTTGACGTGGAGATGGCTAAAGCTCTGGCTGCCAAGCTCAATCTCACTCCAAACTTCATTGACACTGCCTGGGATGGCATCTTCGCCGGCGTTGAAACCGGCAGGTACGATTGCATCATCTCAGCGGTTACGGTTACTGAGGAACGGCTGCGGATACATAACTTCACCAAACCCTACATAGGGAATGCGCAGGTTATGGTGCTGCTCAAAGGCTCCACGATTACAGCCCGTACCCCACAAGAAACGTCTGGACTGGGAGTCTCGTATCAGGCAGAAACCACCTCAGACATCTTTATGGCTGATCTCGCGGCCCAGGGCGTGAACTTCACCCCGTATGAGTATGACAAAGTGATGAACTGTTTTGATGAACTAAGGCTGGGACGCGTTGACGTGATTGTGTGCGACAGTCTTGTAGCGTTTGACTATACCAAAACAGAAGACTCCCCTTTCGAGATTGTCTGGGAAGGAGAGGCTGACGAGACCTTTGGTATCTGCCTCAAAAAGAGCAATGCCGCACTGACCGCCGCACTGGACAAGGCGCTTGATGAACTCTTTGCCGATGGAACCATGCAGAAGATTTCTACGGATGTGTTCGGCAGGGACATGGTAAGTAACGTACGAAACTAAGGGGGATATAATGGACAACCTGCGGAAAATGCTCGCCTGGATACCTCAGCTTCTTGATGGTTCTCGTGTTACGATCTTCTTGACCGTGGCCGCAGTTTCCGCAGGGCTTATTCTGAGTCTCTTTCTTGCCCTGGGGAAGATGTCAAAAAAGCGCATCCTTAACAATATCTGTAGCGCCTATATCTTTTTCTTTCGGGGAACGCCGCTGCTCATGCAACTCTACTTTATCTACTATGCGCTCCCCATGGTCTCCCCGGTATTCATCATCAGAACCGGGGATCAGTTCTTTGACCGGTTTATACCCGCATGGATCGCGTTTGGGCTTAACTCAGCCGCGTACTGTGCGGAAATCATCCGCGCTGCGATTCAGTCCATCGACAAGGGGCAGTTTGAGGCATCCCGCGCTCTGGGTATGTCCTATGCCCAGACCATGCGGCTGGTAGTCATCCCTCAGTCCATACGTCGGCTTATCCCGCCAGTGGGTAACGAGTTCATCATGGTACTGAAAGACGCTTCCCTTGTTTCGATGATTGCCCTGGTAGACATCACGAAGGCCACACGGAACATTGAGTCGTCTACGCGCTCGGCACTGGTCTACATACCAGCGATGATTCTCTACCTTATCATCACAGCCGTGTTTTCTTTTATCTTCCATAAACTTGAGAAGCGATACTCTGTCTATGAGTAACGGAGGCGTGTTATGTCTATGATTAAAACCGTCGGAATCAGCAAGGCGTTTGGAACCTTACAGGTACTTAAAGACGTTTCACTCGAAGTTCAGCAAAAAGAGGTGGTCTGTATTATCGGCCCATCGGGCGCGGGTAAGTCAACGTACCTGCGCTCCCTCAACCGCCTTGAGCGTATTGATGACGGGAAGATATATATAGAAGATAGTTTGCTGTTTGACTGCATACACGGGGTGAATGTTGTGAAGATGCCTCTGCACGAGCGGAACCAGCGGCTTCTTGAGGTGGGCATGGTGTTTCAGCGCTTTAACCTGTTTCCGCATAAAACCGCGCTGGAGAACGTAATGCTGTCGCCGGTTCATGTGAAAAAAACGCCAGTGTCAGAGGCGCGCGGAAAAGCGCTGTCCCTGCTGGAGCGTGTGGGACTTGCCGACAAGATCGACGCCTATCCGTCTCAGCTTTCAGGCGGACAGCAACAGCGGGTCGCCATTGCCCGCGCTCTGGCTATGGAACCGCGAATCATGCTCTTTGATGAGCCAACTTCCGCGCTTGATCCAGAGCTGGTGGGCGAGGTACTTAATGTGATGAAAAGCCTTGCAACCGCTGGCATGACCATGCTCGTGGTAACGCATGAGATAGGCTTTGCCCGCGAAGTTGCGGACAAGGTGGTATTCATGTACCAAGGCTCGATTCTGGAAGTGGGAAAGCCAGAGGATATGTTCACCAATCCCACGAATGAACGAACTCGTCAGTTCTTGCAAAGTGTGCTGTAGGTGCGGGCCGTGGCAACTTTTTCAGGTAGTCTATTCGGTGGAAGATACCACCATAAGACCGAGTATCAGATATGGGGCAGAGCCTCTGTTTTTTCCCGTGTCCGAAGCTATCGGCTTTGTCTGCCTGAAGCGGCTAAGGAGATAAAGAGGGACATTCCTGAGTGGCTCATTGAATTCCGCGAGTGGCTCATTGAATTCCCTGAGTGGCTCATTGAATTCCCTGAGTGGCTCATTGAATTCCCTGAGTGGCTCATTGAATTCCGCGAGTGGCTCATTGAATTCCCTGAGTGGCTCATTGAATTCCGCGAGTGGCTCATTGAATTCCCTGAGTGGCTCATTGAATTCCGCGAGCCGCTCATTGAATTCCGCGAGCCGCTCATTGAATTCCGCGAGCCGCTCATTGAATTCCCTCAGCGGCTGATTAGTGCTAATGCGCGATAAATTTAATGAGGAACTGATATGACTATTACTATTCCCGCCAAAACTGCGGCGGTGTACAAAGATGTGGATATTCTGGTAGTTGGCGGCGGCCCTGCGGGTATCGGCGCGGCAGTTGCGGCAGGTCGGAGCGGATGCTCTACCTTGCTGCTTGAAAAACGGGGGTTTCTCGGCGGCAACATCACCGCCAGTTATGTGGAAACCTGTAACCACTTTATGCACAGCATACACTTTGAGGTAAGCGGCATATACGCGGAACTGGAGACCCAGTACCGCGCCCGTTTCGAGAACAGCGGCGACATCAGACCTAACGCGGCAAACCGGTTTTCCAGCGAGTACCTCAAGATTTTTCTGGATTCCTTTGTGCAAAGCGCAGGTGTTGAGGTCTGTCTGCATAGTTTTGTCAACGAGGTTATACGGGAAAGAGATACGCTTGCGTATGTGCTGATACAGAGCAAGCAGGGGCCTGTCGCAGTGCGGGCAAAGCAGGTTATCGACTGCACAGGCGACAGCGATGTGGCGTTTGCCTCTGGCGTCCCCTTTGACCAGGGCCGGGACAAGGACCACCAATGCCAGCCCGGTACGGTGAATTTCCGCATTGTTGGCGTGGACTCGGCAGCGCTGATGGCTGGCGGGCATGATCAGCTCAAAGAAATCGGCAGGAAATTCAGGGAAGACTACCGGGCGGGCAAAACTGGTCTAGCCTGCAAACGCCAGGACATCCCCATGGGGCGGCTCACCGCCAATGGACTGCTCAGCTATATCAACTATCCCTGTGCCTATGGCATTGATCCCACCAGCTTTAAGGACCTTACACGAGGCGAGATGGAGTGCCGTACCTATATCCTTGAAATCGTGGACTATATGCGCAGCCACTTCCCCGGGTTTGAACGAGTGGAACTTGCCTCCATTGCGCCGGAGATCGGCTTTCGGGACAGCCGCCGCATTCACGGTGACTACCGGCTCACCATCGACGACGTGCTGAATAGCCAACACTTCGATGATACCATTGCGGTGTTCCCTCAGTTCTACGATATGCTTTCTCCAGACGCCAACATGAACGAAGGCAGTCCCCAGGACGCGGGTTACAACGGCTACATTTGCAGCTATCCAAAGGATGACCTGACCTTTGAGATTCCCTACCGGAGCCTGTTACCCTTGGGTATGGATAACCTCTTGGTGGCTGGCAGATGCATCTGTGCTGACCATGTGGCGGAAAGCGGTATTCGGGCTATCAGTGCCTGCATGTATACTGGTCAGGCTGCAGGGACTGCCGCGGGGCTTGCAGTGCAAAGGGCTCTGACACCTCGGACAGTTCCCGTGCCGGTATTGCAGGATAGCCTGCGTTCCCAGCATTGCAAATTTTAGAGAATGGATAGAAGGAGTTTCTTATGAACATCGTATTACTGGAATCTTTGGCAATTTCAGATGCGGCGCTGAATGGCTTCGCTACAACACTCAAAAACGCGAAACATGAATTTGTTGCCTATCCAAAGGACAGCAGCGAGGCCGTACAGATTGAACGTGCCAGAGATGCGGATGTCATCATGCTTGCCAATATGCCCTTGAGTGCAAAGGTGATAGAAGCCTGTAACAAGCTGAAGTACATCGACATCGCCTTTACTGGTTACGACCATGTGGCAGTGGATGCAGCAAAAAAGCGGAACATCCAGTTGAGTAACGCTTCTGGTTATGCCACTGAATCCGTGGCAGAGTTGGTGTTAGCTCTTGCCATTGATCTGCTGCGGAATATCCCGCAAGTAGACCAACGCTGCCGGGAGGGAAAGAGCAAAGAAGGCTTAGTTGGTTTTGAGCTGAAGGGAAAAACACTCGGCATCGTGGGTGCTGGGGCCATTGGTTTGCGGGTGGCGGAGCTATTCCACGCACTTGGCTCTGTGATTCTGGCTTATGAACCTTATCCAAAAGCCAAGTCGCCCGCCTATATCACCTTTGCCACTCTTGACGAAGTGCTTGCCCAATCGGATATTGTTACCCTGCATTGTCTGCTGAACGACAGCACACGGCACCTGATTAACGAGGAACGGATTGGCAAGATGAAACGCGGCGCCTACCTGATTAACGCGTCCCGCGGTCCAGTGGTTGATTCGGCTGCTCTGGCGGATGCTCTAAATAGCGGACTTCTTGCGGGTGCGGGCATTGATGTGTTTGAGACTGAGCCGCCTCTGAACACTGCCCATCCACTCTTGCAGAGTAAAAACACGATTGTAACACCTCATATTGCCTTTGCTTCAAAAGAGTCTATGGAACTGCGGGCAAAGATTGTGTTCAATAATTTAGAAGAGTGGCTTAAAGGGAATCACATAAATCAGATTTGAAAAAGAAATCCTGGTTCGAAGGTCTAAACTTGCGCTACAGAATAACCATGAGCCACACGAACAGGGGTGTTGTGCTTTGGTTTCCGCATAGACGGGATTTGTCCATGCGCAGGGATAGTTTCAATAATCAGCAATCCCGTGCCGTCGTGCCTGTTTGTGAAGGCACGTGATTAAATCTTTCATTATTATGGGTCAAGGTTAGTCAAAGGAACGGGATTTTGGTCATGCTTCCAAGCACGTGGATAGCAATAACACAATAAGCGGCGACAAACTACCGCCACTTAAGGAGTCCCCCGCAAGGGGGACTTCAGCACGTTATTCGATAACAGCGATGATGTCTGCCATCTTGAGAATCAGATGATCAACCCCATCAAGTTTAATCTGGGTTCCGGCGTACTTATCGTACATCACCTTCTGTCCCGGCTTTACCTTGATGACTTCGGTGTCATCACCGATCTCCACCACGATGCCAGTCTGGGTCTTTTCCTGAGCCGTGTCGGGAATAAACAAACCGCCCGCGGTCTTCGACTCGGTCTTCTCAAGTTTTACAATAACTCGATCTGCCAATGGCTTTACTTTCATAGTTATTTCCTCCGTTGCATTGAAATTAGTGAGAATATACGAAAAATTGTCTTAATGGTCAAGAAAGATTTTTTTTCTTCATATCGGACAGGCTAATAAAAAGCGAGGAAACTTATTCACCTCGCTTTTTGAGCGTTTCAGCTCTCCAACATCTGTACTCTGATAATGCCTTCCACCATGATGATGCGTTCCAGCACTATTTGCGGGACTTTTTGGGCTGTATCAATAATACTGTAGGCGTATTCGTCGCGGTGGTGATTGATGAGGTCCAGAATATTGATGTTTTCCGCCGCGAGTATGGTCGTCATTTGGCCAACCATATTCGGGATATTGCGATTTACCACAAGGAGGCGATGCGCAGCGTGGCGTTCCAGTTGACAACGGGGAAAGTTTACCGAATTGCGTATAGAGCCGCTTTCCAGAAATTCGATGAGCTGCCGTGCTGCCATGATTGCGCAGTTATCTTCGGCTTCTGGTGTGGACGCGCCGAGGTGAGGAAAGGCAATGACCTGTGGGCAAGCCAGTAACACGGCTGAGGGAAAGTCTGTTACATAACAGCTGAGCTTCTCACTTTGCAGCGCACCGATAATGTCCGCCTCTTTCACCAGGCCGCCTCGCGCCAAGTTGATAAGTCGGGCGCCTTTTTTCATAAGCTGGAACTTCTTCGCGTCAAAAAGCCCTTTGGTTGTCTCGTTTAGGGGAAGATGAAGGCTGATATAATCAGCCTTACCAAGCAGCCCCTCAAGGGTTTCTGCCCGTAAGACCTGCCGGGAGAGGCTCCAGGCCGCGTCCACTGACAAAAACGGATCGTGGCCAATGACTTCCATACCAAGCGCCAGCGCGTCATTAGCGACCATGACGCCAATAGCGCCAAGTCCCACCACGCCCAGGGTCTTGCCTCGTATCTCTGGCCCCTCAAAGCGCGACTTTTCCTTTTCCACAAGCTCGCTTACCGCCGCACCCTTGCCCGCAATGCCCTGTCCCCACCTGATGCCGCTCACAATGTCACGGGAAGCGATGAGCAGACTTGCAATGGCCAGCTCCTTCACCGCGTTAGCGTTTGCCCCGGGCGTGTTAAAGACCACGATTCCTCGCTCACTGCACGCGGTAACTGGAATGTTGTTATACCCTGCGCCAGCACGGGCTATGGCTTTCACCGAAGCTGGTATCTCAATGTTGTACAGGTCTGCGCTTCGCACAAGAAGCGCGTCAGGATGAGGAAGCTCGGCAGCCACCTCGTAGTGTGCCCGTGGGAAAACCTCCAGTCCCACAGGAGAAATTTTGTTCATCGTCTGAATACGAAACATGTTTTTTCCTTAAATAGATTTTTCAAAGGCATCCATAAAAGCGATGAGCGCCTTCACGCCATCAATCGGCATGGCATTATAGAGACTGGCCCGCATACCGCCCACAAGCCGGTGTCCTGCGAGGTTCACCAGGCCCGCGCCAGCGGCTTCCTTCACGAAACGCGCCTCAAGCTCCGCACGCTTATCAGGCGATGCGCCCGACGCCACAAACGGAATGTTCATAAGACTGCGGACGCTCTTGTCTACGGGCGAACTAAACAGCTTTGAATTTTCAAGGTACGAGTAAAACAGCGAGGCCTTTTGCTTGTTCAGCTCGTAGATCGCTGGAACTCCGCCCAGGTTCTGGAGCCATTCCAGCACAAGGCCAATCATGTAGATGCCGTAGCAAGGTGGCGTGTTATACATTGAGCCTTCCTTTTCGTGGATGTCGTAGCGCAACATGGCCGGGGTCTTTTCCGGCGCTTTGCCAATAAGCTCGTCGCGGATAATCACGACAGTGGTTCCAGCTGGTCCCAGGTTTTTCTGCGCCCCAGCGTAAAGCACACCAAAACGGGATACGTCGAGTGGTTCCGATAGGATACAGCTTGAAATGTCTGCCACCAGCGGGACAGAACCAGTGTCTGGCACTGACGCCCACTTGGTTCCTACTATTGTATTATTAAGGGTGATATGATAATAGGCGTCATCTGTGTCCGGGGCAGGCGCCGTCGGAATGTGGGAATACGCCTTATCTTTGGATGAGGCTGCAACCCGCGCCTCAACGTACTTTACGGCTTCGGCAAACGCCTTGCTTGACCAGATGCCAGTGTCGATATACGCGGCCTTTTTCTGCGCCTCACCCGCGTTCACGCCAGCAAGGTTAAGAGGAACCATGGCAAACTGCAACGAAGCTCCGCCCTGAAGGAAGAGTACCTTGTAGTTTACTGGTATACCCATGAGGGAACGAAGTAGGGATTCGGTTTTTTCGATGATTGGCTTAAAATCTTTTGACCGGTGACTCATCTCCATGACTGACTGACCTGTACCATTGGTATCGGTCATTTCCGTTGCTGCTCTTTCCAGCACTGACAGGGGAAGTGTCGAAGGTCCCGGCGCGAAGTTGTATACCCTATTCATAAAAAGCTCCTATGGAATAGTTAAATTTTTCTCGATAAGAGTAACAGAAAAAAGCTTTTTAGGGAACTAGCCTGAAGCGGTTTTAGGCTTCACGGTAGGATCGTGAAGCCCGAACATGGATTAGTCCTGCGTTTTATCGTTGGTGTTCTTAGTTTTCCGCTTTAAGATATAGAGTGCGGAATCAACCGTGCCTTTGGGAATACCCAGTACTTCGGCGACCTGACGGTTACTAGGCTCCAGACTGATGTTGGCAAGCCGTTGTTTGATGCTGGCATAGTTGGAATGCGCCCGTTGCAGATACCCGAGTAGAAGCTTCCTTTGCGACGGATATTCGGAGGATGCCTCAAGCCGCTTTCTATAGGACACCCAGCGGTAATACCTGATATGGAGTTGTTCTTTAAGCTGGAGAATCTTTTCGTCCGATTCCATGCGCAGTTTACGAATCTTATCAAGCATAGCGTTCAAGTCTTCGATGCTTACGCCTATGGCTGGAGCCACGCGGACGAGAAAGTCATCTGAGACAAAGAGGTACGACTTCAGCAAGAGGATTAGCACTCGCTGAGGATTCTTCACTGGCTTGAGGCTTTCCTCCTCGTCCAGATACGCGGGTACATTCTCACCCATCATCAGTTCTTCTTCTGCGCGGGCTTCCCAGTAGGCGTATTCGGTAATATGATGATCAGCCTCACGCAAAGAGTACAGTTTGGCGGAACAGCGTACGATAGAGCAGATATAGGCGTCAAAGGAGGAACCAGTCTCCTTGTAGGCATCCATAGCGCGACCCAAGCTGGGGTATAGCCAGCACAGGTAATCAATGAACTCGTCCCGGTCCCGCTTAAAGAGATTAAACTGCTTATAGTTTTCAAGGAGGAACCTGAAGATATAGTCCTCGAAGTCCCTACGGGAAAGCAGTCCCTGTTTGTATTGATTCCAAAAGCCATTCAAAGGCAGAGAAGAAACTTTTTTAAGTTTCTGCATAACAATAGTCCTCCATAAACAGCGCCATTCTTCCGGCGCAAATTGTATTAAAAAATATATCGCCCCAAACTGAAGCTAGTCAAGAAAATGATGACAAATGTTTATACATGGTTGACCAAGAGGAGAACACCGTTGGATGGCTCGCCAGGCTCTCCGAACTGCGGTACAAAGCGTTGTGAAACGATCAGACGATGCTGCTGGCGGATAAGTGGTTTGTGCTGAACAGTATAGGGCAGAAGTGTACTGGGCACAGTTGAGGATGCGGCAACGGAAAAAAGCAGAAGGCTTGTAGAACAAGTCGAGCGAGTGGTCCAAGGTACAAGCCCCTGGTTTTAGTCATAGAATTGCTTGACTAAACGCATATTTGCTGCTTGACAAGAAAGTTAGTCGCGTTTATATTTTTTAGAAACTCGGGAACTTATAGGTTGCCTGAGTAAGCGCCCCCTTGTGGAACGCAAGAACCACTGCTATTTTAGCGTATCAGCCGGTTCATAATCTATGCCGAATATAACGAAGACTACTATAAAGATGCTAGGCACTGTTAGGAAAGGAAGATTTTAATGAAGGCCATACAAATAAACCCTAAGAAGAGTATGTCCGATTTTTCATACTGCAGAGCCAGTCGTCGATTTTCCTTCAGCTTCCC